>CAZNXI010000017.1:0-30502 GCA_964577005.1 uncultured Rheinheimera sp. | reverse complement strand
GCTTTTTCCACAAAATATTCAGGTAGCTCAGCGCGGATCGCAGGCGCTAATTGCCTAAAATCAGATACTTGCTTAACTAAGTTACCTTTACCACTGATCAGCTGATTTTCTGCCGCTTGATAAGCAGATTGCGCGCTGTCCAAACCTCGCTTAACCTTTTCAAAGCTCGCTAAGAAGGTATTTAACTTTTTAAAAACACTTTCTGCTTTACTCGCCAAAGCTGCGGTATGCTTGTTCTGATCTTCATAACGCCATAACTGTCTGACGATATTCAAGCTGGTGAGTAAGGTTGTGGGTGTCGCCACCAGGATATTATTTTCTATCGCTTGCATAAATAGTGTTTCATCTGCTTTTAAAGCTTCGACAAAAGCCGATTCGATAGGAATGAACATAAACACCATATCCGGTGAGTTTAACCCGGGTAAATTAAAATAATCTTTTGCTGATAGCTCTTTAATTCGATTAGAAATTGCCTGCACATGTTCCTTCAGGGCTAATAACCGCTCAGCTTCTTGCTCAGAATTAACATAACGGCTGTAGGCATTCAGCGATACCTTAGCATCAATCACCAGGTGTTTATTTTGGGGTAAGTACACAATAGCATCAGGGCGAAATTTGCCTTCATCCGTGGTAAAACTCACTTCCCGATCATAGTCTTTACCTTGCTGCAAACCGGCTCGATCTAACACATTTTCCAGTACAAGCTCTCCCCAGTTACCTTGCAATTTCTTTTGACCGCGTAACGCGGTAGATAACTCATGTGCTTCTTGGGTAATTTGTTGATTAAGCAGCTTGAGTGACGCTAACTCCTTCTTTAACTCGCCTTGCGCAGTGGTTTCTCGATGATGGATATCTTGCACCTCCTTTTTGAAGGCCTCCATCGATTGCTGAAATGGCGCTAGTACCGTATTTAACGTCGACTTGCTGCTCTCTTGTAAGCTCTGTGCTTTTGCCTCAAGAATATCATTAGACAGTGCTTTAAACTGTTCAATCAAACGTTGTTTCTGTTGCTCAAACTGACTTAGCTCACGCTGATGACTGGCATCGCGTTCGCTTAAAAGGGTTTTTAATGCTGTATGGTTATTCTGTAGCGTGTTGAATTCAACCTGTAACTGTTTGAGTTCCTGTTTGCTGCTGGCAAGTTCAAGCTGCAATCTTTTGGCATTACTCTCATTAAACTGGTTTTTCTCAACTAATTTACCTTCTTGAATTCGGTACTCGGTGAGCTGCTGTTGCTGTACATTTAACTGTTGTTGTAATGCTAGTAATTCTGTGGTGAGACGCTGTTGCTGAGGTTTCTGCAACAGCCTAAACAAACCAAAACCCAAGAGAAACCCTAAGAGGCCTATCAATCCATAACCGATCAAAGTGCTTATTGCTAATGTTGCCATAGGTTACCTGTAATAAAATCCATAATTATGCTGCCAAAAGGCTGTTCTATCTTAAGGCATTTAATAAAAACACCCTGCGCAAGATACTCATACCTTAATGATAAGACTATAAAAAAAAATCACCATACTGTATAAAAGACTATGTCCACTCATCAGGCAATAGGAATAAATAATGAAAAAGTCGGTTTTAGCCACTGTTACCACTCTTGCGCTAGGTATCATCGCAAATAACCCTTTGCTCGCAGTTACACCAAAAGCATTTGAACAAAGCCAAGTCATCACTACCGCAGCAGATTACGCTATTTTAAGTCCACGCGCTCGCATCACACCTGAAAACGAGATGCTCAATGACCGTTTACTTAATTTGTTGCCGGCCCTGATGGCGGAGCAAAATCTTGATATGTGGTTAGTGATTAATCGAGAAAAGGCGGAAGACCCGGTTTATTTTACCTTGGTCCCACAGCCCAGCTTTGCCGCTAGACGCACCACTATGCTGGTGTTTTACCGGCAAGCGGATGGCAGTGTTGAAAAGCTTACCGTGAATCGCTATCCCTTAGGCGCCCCCTATGCTCCGGCTTGGCAAGGTGGCAGCCTCACTGAGCAATGGCAAGCCTTAGGTGAGCTTATTGTCAGCAAAAATCCCAAACGTATCGGCATTAATATGTCGAACGACTGGCCTGTTGCTGATGGCTTAACGGCCTCATTGTATCAACAACTGACGCAAGTTCTCCCGGCAGACTGGCAAAGTAAATTAGTCTCTGCTGAAAATCTTGTGGTTCGTTGGTTAGAGCAACGTACCGAACAAGAACTCGCCGTATATCCACAAGCGGTTGCGCTTGCACGAGGCGTGATTGCAGAAGGCTTTAGTAATAAAGTGATCACCCCGGGTGTCACCACCACAGACGATGTTGCGTGGTATTTACGTGAGCGCTTTAGTGAGTTACAGCTGCCTGTTTGGTTTATGCCCTATGTCAGCCTGCAACGACCAGGTACTGTGTGCGAAAAAGACACTGCATTTTGCGGAGAGTCAGGTGTCATTCAGCGTGGTGATATTTTGCATACTGACGTTGGGATCTGCTATCTGAAACTTTGTACCGATACCCAAGAAATGGCCTATGTGCTTAAGCCAACTGAACAAGACGCGCCTGCCGGTCTGAAAAAAGCGTTAGCAACAGGCAATCAGTGGCAGGATATCTTAACTGCACAATTTAAAACGGGTTTAACCGGCAATCAAATTCTTAGCGCAACGCAGCAGAAATCACGCGCAGCTGGAATTTTAAGTAGTACCTATACCCATCCACTGGGTTTCTTTGGGCATGCACCAGGTCCAACAATCGGCATGTGGGATAATCAGGGCCCTACGCCAGTGCAAGGTGATTGGCCACTTTATGCCAACACGGCCTATGCCATAGAAGGTAATATCAAGTTTGCTTTGCCTGAGTGGAAGCAACAATTAGTGCATATAAAGTTAGAACAAAGCGCATATTTTGACGGGCAAAAAGTGGTTTATTTAGCTGGCCGCCAAACGCAATGGCATTTGATCAAATAGCCTAAAAAATCCGTTATAACTGTAAGGGTGAAATATACCGTTGTTTGTTGAAGCTTGAACAAACAACGGTGCAATATGCTGTAATTACGGCTAAATAGATTGTTCTAACCAGTAGTTAACAGCGGAAAGCAATTCGTCTGGGTGAAATTTAGCAATAAATTGGTCTGCCCCCACCTTTTTCACCATTGCTTCATTAAAAACGCCACTTAAGGAAGAGTGTAAAATGATATGTAACCCTCTTAGGGCTGGATCGGCCTTGATCTCCGCAGCCAAGGTGTAACCATCCATTCGTGGCATCTCGATATCCGAAATAAGCAAAGGAACTTGATGCAGAAAGTCATCTCCGGCTTCAGCGGCTTTATTTTGTAACCATTGCAAAGCCTCTAATCCATCTTTAGCGAGGGTACTTTGAACATTGATGCTATCTAAAGCACGTTTAACTTGGTTTCGGGCAACAACCGAGTCATCAGCAATCAACACGACAATTTTGGTCAAATCCAGTTTATTACTACGTGCTTTTACCGTTTCACTCACTTCCTCTTCAACAGGGATAATCTCAGAGAACACTTTTTCTACGTCAATTATTTGCACTAATTGTTTATCGAGCTCGGTCACCGCCGTCAAATAATGATTGCGACCAGCACCTTGTGGAGGGGGTTTGATTTGTTCCCAATTCATATTCACGATACGATCTACACCTGAGACTAGAAAACCTTGGACGTGGCGGTTATATTCCGTAACGATTACAAAGGCTTTTTTAATATCATCGATGGGTCTGCCGGTTGTGGCTTGAGAAAGATCAACGACGATCACTGACTCGCCTCTAAGTTGCGCAATGCCTTTTACGCAGGCATGTGAGCCAGGCATTTCCGATAACTCTGGAGCCTGAATAACCTCACGTACTTTGAATACATTAATACCAAAAAGTTGCTGGCCATTTAGTCTAAACAACAACAATTCAAACCGATTTTGCCCGGCTAAATTGGTACGCTGATTGACCGTACTTAACAGGTTACTCATTGCCATTACCTCTAAACGAATACAATTACTATTTTTATACTTATGCTTTAATTAACCATAGCATAGTTTAACGTTATTAATTTGATCTTCTTTTTTAATTTTTCACTCTGGTAGGCTTTGTTATAAAAACAATTTGTCGTGGATTACCATAACTATCTCTATCTGCTTCTGACGGTAAAAATTGCCACTGTTGTTGCTGTGTCGCAGCATACATGAGTACGAAGGCATCAATAATATCATCGGCTTTTGCATATTTTTTGGGTACTTCACTTAAGGCTTGCTCCAAGAGGTCAACATCTTGTGCAGCAAGTTCTTTAAGCAAAGTTAATCGCTCAGAGCGCCCTGCTACTGACGCTTTTGAAAATTGCATGGGTTGGCCAGCTAGACCTGCAAAAATAAGCTCAGGATGCGATTCAATGAAGTGGACTTTTTGAGTAGGTAACTTATTTTGTTTAGCTAAAACTTCATCCAACTCTCTAATCTTAGGAAGGATATACCAACTTTGTATAGGGAAACGCTTACCAGTAACTTGCTGATTAATTTGGCAAGCAGTAGGATAATCTGGGGCGTATAGAGCAGCTTTACAAGGTACAGGGAAGATACTCGCAGCCCTTCCTGGCAAATATTGTCGCGCTAGCTTGTCGCAAAAGCGATAACCTTCGTTTGCATTTGGAAAACCTATTGGCATATCAATAAAAGCGAGTCCAGCTTTGCTGATTAACGCCTCTATACACGTTAGCCTCTCAAATAAGTGATAGGTTAAGGTTGTATTATGTTTAATAAAAGCAAACCAACCAAACTTACACCCATCAATACCAAGAAAAGAACTAGGTTGCACCATCACTACCATGTATATTTTCAGCCAATATACGCTGAAATGCAGCTAACAGAACTGGAGATTCGATAATCTCTTGCAGCTGAATAATTTCCACGTCAGTTTTAACCATTAACAATTGCTTGGTCAAAAACAAGATAAAAGAAAGCTGTTCCACCGCATTACCTTCCGGTGAAGGGGTATCTTGCCAGAGCAAAACTTCACAAAGCGATTCTTCATGACCCCAAAGTGTCAGGATATAAGCACTGATTAAGGTACTGTTTAGAAATCCATGTTGAATATGCACATTCATATTGTAGCGTTGATCTTCTTGGCTAGCATAAACACTTTCTATTAAGCACCCGATAGCACTAAAAATAGCGGCAGAAAACACTGTATCCTGTTCAGTGTTAGTCAAGTTACTGTATAAAGACAGTTTTTTAGCTATTACCGCATGCTTAAATGCAAACTCGGTTATTTGTAAATGTGTACTTGGAGGCAATTGCCCTACAAATTGTTTATCAATACTGTGTAAAATTACTATAGCTTCAACAAGCTTAATACCTAATCGAAGTACAGCTTCCATAATGTTAGTAACGGGTCTGGCAAATCCCATAAATGCAGAGTTTGCCAAGGGCACTAACCTAGCAGACAAGGCAGGCTCGTGTTCCAGTAAGGCTGCAACTTCTGACAAATCTGCTTCTGGATTGTGTAAAATAGCTCTAATTTTGTTAACTAAGTCTGGTAGTACTGGCAACCCCTGTAATTTACCTAATTGTTCACGACTGCTCTTTACGAAAGGCAAGCGCTGTAACCGCTCAAGACAGTGAAAAATTTCTTGGATAGCTTGTTCTGAAAAGGGTTTACCAATAATATGATGACTAAATTGTGACGCTCGGGTTACAATTTCCTCTGAGCTATCACCTGTCAATAGTACTCTTACCGCAGCTGGACAAGCTTGCATCACCTGCTTTAATACTTGTTCTCCATTGGTACCTGGCATTTGATAATCACAAATAACCATATCAAGGCTAGTCATAGTCTCACTGACTTTTAACCAGTTTTCAGGCATCTCGCATCCTGAAAAAGTCCAAGTAGGCCTCAATCTTTTCGCTGTTCTGATTAATGCCTTTAACATAAAAGCATCATCATCAATAAATAAAATGTTAAAAGTCATCTGATTCCTCCAGCATGAACGCTTTTGAGTTAGCTGAGAGTAAGACTAAATAATCTTTTTCATCTATAGGTTTACTTAATAAAAAGCCTTGCGCCTGATCACACCCTAACTTATCTAAAATAGCTAACTGTTCGGTTGTTTCCACGCCCTCAACAACAACTTTTTGCTGCAAATCATGTGCCATACGGATAATGTTTTGTAACATAGTTTGTGTACTTAAATTACCATCTAAGTCGGTGATGAGTGAGCGATCAATCTTTAACGTATCTACGGGTAAACGCGTTAAATAGGCCAAAGAAGAATACCCAGTTCCAAAATCATCAATTGCCAAACTAAATCCAGCATTTTTTAAAACTGCCAGCTTCTTACTGTTACTGTCTAAATCATCCATAATGGCACTTTCCGTAATTTCAAGCTGTAATAAGACCGGCGCAATATCTTGCTGCTTTAATAACGCCAAGGTTTCATTAATGAAATCAAGTTTACCTAACTGTAAAACCGACATATTGACCGCCAAAGGCAAGACTTTATGCCCTTGCTTTTGCCAAAGCGCTAAGTATTGCGCACTGCGCTTTAAAACCCAGTTACCTAACTCAATAATTTGCCCATCTTGTTCCGCAATTGGAATAAATACAGCAGGCGAAATATGACCAAACTCTTTGCTATGCCAACGCATCAATACTTCAGCACCAACAATATTTTGTGTTGAGATATCCCATTTGGGCTGGAAAACCACAGAAAGTTCTTCACGTTCAATCGCGTGATACAAAGCTTCACTAAGTTGCAGATGACGTTTACGGTTTGCTGTAAGACTTGCACTATAACGCATAAAGAAGTCAACACGGCCTTTACTGTTTAACCGACTCGTTAGTAACACGTTATTGAGAATCGCCTTACCAGATAAACCATCATCTGGTGCAATGGCGTAAGCAACAGCAAAGCCCAGTTGAATCATCTTACCTTTGATCAACTGACGACCATCAACCCGCTGTACTAAGCGTAAAATCTGTTCATGTAATTCAGGTTCAGAGATTAGATTTGGAAAAAGTAACACAAACTGCTCGTTAGCTAGATAAGCTAACTTACCGTAATGCTCAATACCGGTTAACAATGTATCGGCAACATGTTCAAAAAGACTCTCCGCCTCGTGTATGCCGATGATATCTGCCATTAAATTAAAATCACGGATCTGTAAAGAAACTACCGCAAAGGTTTCTTCAGAGTAGAGTAAATTATCGATTTCTTGAATCAGCTGAGTTTGATTGAGCACCGAGGGGAGATTTACTGTGCTGGAAACCAGCGGAGGTAACTCATCGAATAACTGAATTTTAATCAGCTTTATATCAATATCATCTTTTTGTATTACAAACTCAAATTCTTGCGTTTTTCGACTCGCCACTAAATGCGGTAACTTATGTTTGAGAAAATCTTCTAAATTGATCGTGGCAAGATCATTAAATAACTGTGGCAATTGAGCCCCATTCAGCTCAACTGCTGATAACTGTAATAATTGTTGTGCGGCAAAATTAGAGCGAATCACTTCTCCCTGACTATTTAATTCTAGTAAAGGCTCGGGACTCGAAATTAAAAACTGCGTTCTAATCTGATCAGATCTGTTCAACCTATACTTATTAAAAGCGCTTTCGACTTCAACTAGCAGTTGCGAATCGTCCCATGGTTTTTGCAAAAAACGATAAGCCACACCGGCATTCAGTAATTCGATAACAGCATTAAAATCTGCATAACCACTTAAAATCATGCAGACGATATTCGGATAATGCTGGTGGATTTTTTTTAAAAAGTCGCCGCCATTCGTTTCTGGCATCCGATAATCCGAGATAACAACCTGACAAGGTGTAACGGCTAAAAGCTGTAATGCTTGAACTGCACTCTCTGCGGTTAGAACGTGAAAACCAGCTCTTCGCAACAAGCGTTCTAATGCTTTCAAAATATAAAGTTCATCGTCAACCAGCAGAATTTTATCCATAATAATGGCCTTTTATTTCGATAGTAAATCGGAAATAACGTTGCTAAGCGTAGAGTTTTCAAAGGGTTTTGCAAGCACAGCATCAGCGCCAAGTACTTTGGCTTTTTCCAGCTCGCTCTCGGCTAAACCGGAAATAATGACCACTTTCAAATTGACTAACTCTGGGGTTTGCCTGATAAAATTCAGTACTTCGAACCCATTTAAGCCAGGCATATCAAGATCAAGGGTAATCAGATCTGGCTTAAGTTGCATTAACTTTACCCCTGCCTGAAAACCATCATCGGCTAAAGTAATATGGAAGCCTTTGCCATAGAGTGCGCGTTTAATCGCAGATCGAAAAGCCGGCTCGTCATCAATAATTAACAGTTTAGCGGCTGTAGTTTGTGTCTCAGTCAAAAGAGCTTTAGGTAAGGGCATTTTTTGTTGTTCTAAAAAAGCCAAAAAATCGTCAAGTTGCACCCTATAGTTTCCCCGCCCCGGCAGTTTATGGCCTTTAAGTTGACCATTCGCTATCCAACGACTCACGGTTCTATGATGTACATCGCAGTATTCTGCTATCTCACCGGGTTTTAGCGTTTTCATTTGAGTAAATCTCTATTTCGCCATTTGATCTTTTGATTGTTATAGCATATAACTACAACAAAAGACAAATAAGACAAATAGGAAATTGAGGATTGCCTAATGACAGCCGCTGAAAATAAGCCGACTTTGCTTTGTGTAGATGATGAAGTGAGTATTCTAAAATCACTGGCTCGGGTTTTTGCGGGCAGTAATGTTCGTCTACTACAAGCAAATAGTGGTAAAGAGGCGTTAGTTATTTTACAGCAACAGCCCGTGCATTTAATTATCAGTGATATGCGCATGCCCGAAATGACAGGCGCGGAGCTACTAGCACAAGCCGCAGTACTGCAACCAGATGCTTACCGAATTTTAATGACCGGTTACTCTGATTTAAGCTCGACTATTAGCGCCATCAATATCGGTAAAATTCATCGCTATGTGCAAAAACCTTGGGACAACAACGAGCTATTAGAGATCGTTGGCGAAGGCATTAAGTATTTTCAGCTCATCAGGAATAACAAACTTCTCACCCAGAAGATTGCAAGGCAAAACAAAGATTTACAAAAACTAAATCACAATTTAGAAGAAGTCGTTCAGCAACGTACTTTACAGTTAAAAAAATTATTAAGACAGTTAAAGTCCAATTTGGATACCTTAGATAAAGACCACAAAGCACTACTAGAAGTGCTTTATAATATTATTTCAATAAATCCACAGTTAAGTGGTGAATTTGCGCTTAAGGTTGCAAATACCAGTCGTTCGATAGCTAGGACGTTAGAGCTAAGCGTCAATCTTCAACAACAATGCTATCAAGCAGGATTATTCGCTGAGTTGGGTAAGCTTGGCCTACCCCATAATATTTTAGCCATGCCTTTTCATAAATTAGACAATAATGAACGTAATTTATACCTTTCCCACCCCCAGAATGCTGAGGATATTTTAATCCCCGCAGCCCATCTAGTCCCTGTGGCTGATATTATCTCCCAGCAATACGAACGCTTTAATGGTTCAGGTGTACCAGCCCAGAAAATTGGCACGGACATCGTGCTTGGAGCAAGAATTGTCGCTGCGGCTCGAGATTATTGGAGTCATATTTTCCAGCGCTTACACCCACAAAAATATTCTCCTAATGAAGCTTTAGAAGCGATTAAGCGTTTAAAAGGTGCTTTTTACGATCCACAAGTGGTAGATGCGTTAGCTAAAGTCGTTGCTGGCAGTAATCCAAGTGAGTTAGGCGCCCCCAAAGAATTTATTACTATTGCACAATTACAAGTTGGTATGGTACTAAAACAAAATTTATATAACGCAAAACAGATGCTGTTATTACCTAAGGGGCATGTTTTTAATGTGAGCTCTTTACAAAAACTCGCGCAATATCAGAGTAAACATAACGAGCAACTGCAATTAGTGATTGAGGGGCTATCAAAAGTAGCTCTTGAAGAAGAGGAATAACTATGCATGTTCGGACACTAAGAATAGAACATCAGGATCAGCAATCTGATCTAAGTCATGCCCAGCATAATTTTACTACCGCCAGTTTAGCTATTGCCTTTGGTGATGTAACAGCAATAACCAAACTAAGCCAGCGCAACGATCTCCACAACATTGCGACACATTGGTTGGCCGGTTCTTCTTGTTTGGGTTTTGCCGATTCGCAGGGTGTTAACATTACGACTTCGCAAAGTGTCACTGTGTTGTTAATTGATGATCCTACAGGCCATTTCGGCATTGGCTCAGCAGAGTTTATTGGCGATATTAGACAGCAAGCCAGCCATGCTTTACAGCAAGCAATGAACGCTGCCGGAAAAAGTCATGAACTACCGAAATTAATCTGGACACTGCAAGCACCTGGTCAGGAGGAGTTAGTGCTGCAAGGTATTCAAGATCTTGTTGGCACCGAGGTTCCTATTTTTGGTGGAAGTACAGCCGATAATGATGTGAGTGGTGCATGGGTTCAATTTGATGGTAAGCGCCTTGCCACAAATCGAATGATCTTCGCGGTTTTTTATCCCTCCACACCCTTAAGTAGTTATTTCAGCAGTGGTTATTTTAATACCCCCTTGCGTGGAACGGTAACGGCTATCGATCATCGCGTTATTCGTAGTATAGATCATCAACCAGCAGCAAAAGTTTATAATGAATGGCTAGAACAAGCTGGCAGCAACGCTTTGGTGCCTGGCAATATTCTAATGGAGAGCACCCTCTACCCGCTTGGCCGTGAAGTTAAACAGTCAGATAGTTTGCCATTTTATCTCCTCTCACACCCGGCTATGATGAACGAAGATGGAAGTTTAACACTATTCTCTGAAATGGCTGTAGGAGAGCAAGTTTGGTTAATGCAAGGCAACAAAGCAGATCTTGTAGCTCGAGCAGGCGAAGTCGTTAGGACTGCCAAGCAAAGTTTAAATTTCCATTATAATACCGATGTAGCAGGTGCTATTATTGTGTATTGCGCAGGGTGTATGTTGACCGTAAAGGAAAATTTAACTGAGGTTCATGCGGCTATAAAAGCCGAACTTGGAGATATCCCTTTTGTTGTTACTTTTACGTTTGGCGAACAAGGTTGTTTTATCGATGGTTCAAATCGACATGGTAACTTAATGATTTCAGCAGTATTACTTGGAGCAACTCATGCTTACAAATGAGCAGCTGCATGAAAAACTTTTGCAGCTTAGCTACGAAAAAAAACAACTAGAACGCTTCAAGTATCTAAATGAACTGATCTTAAGCGGACTAAATGCGATCTTAAGTTCAGATAAACATGATGAAATTTTCGAAAAACTGTTTGCTGTGATTCATGAAGTTATCCATTGTAAACATATTGTTTTGTTATTAGTCGATGACAGTAGGCAACAGCTTGAACTGATTCGTACGACAAACGAACAACTCCCTTGTGAAACCATACCCTTAGCGGCAATTCAAAATCTAACTGAAAATACGCTTAATTTTTTCAATATTCAAAATTTACCTTGGTGGCAAACCTATTTCTTTGATGCATTCAAATCGATAAATTCATTATTAAGTCATCCTTTTCATACGTCACAATCGCACTATGTTTTATTGTTACTCAGTGATAAAAGAGGTGCTTTCAGCTCCCACATACAAGAGTTACTTAGCTCTTTTACTAGCTTTGTTGCTAATACACTCACCCAGATAGAAACACGTAAACTTATTTCTGAACGAGATCAGTTATTACAACGTCAACGTCGCATTGAGCAAAGCTTATTGCAGCAAGAAAAAATGGCCTCTTTAGGTCAACTTGCCGCAGGTGTGGCGCATGAACTGAATAACCCACTTGGATTTATTTATAGTAATTTAAATACCTTAAAGGTGTATCTCGCAGATTTAGAGCAGGTTATTAGACTAAATACCGCTGCTGATAAACAATCAAAAGATATTGATGTTGATTTTTTATTAGTTGATGGTAAGGATTTAATTGAGGAATCATTAGAAGGTGCAAGAAGAGCCAGAGATATAATTAATAACTTGCGGACATATGCCCATCCCGATGACTCATCCACCAGTAAAGTTCCGCTGAACCAACTTTTAGATAGCGCAGTACGAATTGCAAAAACGCAAATCAAGCATAACTCCAGAGTAGAACTAAAGTTATGCCCAGAAAACCCATTTATATTGGCAAATGCAAACCAACTAAATCAAGTTATACTAAATTTAATCATCAACGCTAACCAAGCCGTGCCTGATGGTAAGGGTCTAATCACTATTGTCTCAGGTATTATATCGAATAACTGTTTTTTTGATGTTATTGATAATGGCTGCGGTATTGCAGAAGACGTTCAATTAAAAATCTTTGAACCATTTTTTACCACTAAAGATGTAGGCGAAGGAACAGGTTTAGGTCTCTCGCTCTCCAAGGCTATTATTGAGCAGCATCGCGGAGAAATTGAGCTACAGCAGTCTAGTTCGGCGGGGAGTACATTTAAGGTAACCCTACCTAGGGTGACAATGTGTCGTTAGATTTACGATTAACTTTGCTAGGTAAAGTCCCTACTGTCAAACGATTAAGATATTTCTTAATCCTGTCAGGTTTTGGCTTATTTGCTAACTTGTTAAGCGTTAATTTACCTTTTATTATTCCATTTTTAATTGGTAACGTTGTTTTTGTTACGTTACAACAACGTTTTGGTAGTCTTTGGGCTTTATTGGGCTTAGTTGTTGTCATGCTACCTGTTAATGAACCTGTGTTCTGGTTCATTGCGTTAACACAATTCTTGCTTATCGCAGCCCTATCATTTAGCAAAAAAACAAATATTTACAATACCTTGCCGTTTTTTGTTCCCATTGTCGCTTTATTAATGTGGTGGTTTGGCCCTAGCGCTTTATTAGTCGACTGGCAACATTATGTACTCGCAACCGCGATTATTGTGATGCTATTTGCGCTTAATCTCAGAGCATCACAGTTTCTACTTGCCCTTTCCGCCTCGACTAAGTTTCAAAAAAAACAACATTTCCGCCAGCAGCTCTCACAACGTATCGCGCTTTACAGCGCTATTCCTGGCTCCTTATTTATTGCGCTAATATTACACGCCGCCATTGTTTTGCACTTGGAATCTCAAGTCGAAGACTACGCAGTAACTCAAATCAAGCGGGATGCTGAACTCACCAGTTTGCTTAAAAGTTATCAAGGCGTATTAGCTTTTGCTGCAGAAATGCTTAGCATAGCTGAGCCTAGAGCAGTGCTAACAGAGTTAACAAAACAACGACCCGAGTTTATTTCTGCTTTGATAACTGATAAAAATGGATTAGTTACCAACTTCTTCAAAGATGGCTTGGAAAATGAGCAGCTACAAGGTATCAATGTAAGTCATCGCTATTATTTTGCCTATCCTGCCGCAACAGGAAAACCGGTTATTACTGATAGTTTTCAAGGAAGCAAACTAGGTAACGACCAACTATTTGCATTAAGCCATCCATTATTTAAACAAGATGAATTTGCCGGTGTAATCGAAATATCGGTGGCTTTAGAACGACTACAACAAGTATTGCAATCCAGCCGCTTACCTTCGGAACAACGGATTTTAATTGATAGCGAAGGCCGAAAACTCTGGGCTGATAAAAATCTATCAGGCATAGGAAGTGTCATTGACGCTGAGCAATTAGTGACTGACTCAGATTACTTTCTGCTGTTAGCATACTTTGTCAACAGTATCCCCACCATGAAGTTCAGCACATCCTATGATGCTTTAATTGTTGAGCATTACAACGAGCTGACGGGGTGGCTGCACCAAGATAGAATCGCTACAACCATGTTTACCATGCGATACCATGTATTCCTGATACTTGCCATGCTACTATCCGTGTTTATGTTGGAGTTTATCGCTTGGGCATCAGGCCGCTTTGCCCGCAGTTACACACAATCTTTAGAACAAATAGCTAACTATGCTGTTAATTGGACGTCGGAAGATACTGCTGCGTTAAAGCCACCGACCTTAATGAGCAGCTCAATCGAATTTGAAACCGTTTTAAACAATCTCTATGAATTACAACACCGCGTTATTGACTCACATCATCAATTATCAACCCTCTTAGCTTTAAGGACAGAGCTTAACAACGAACTGGAAAATAGAGTCGCTATACGAACCGAAGAATTAAGAGCAGAACGTGACAAAGCACAACACTTAGCCAACGTCAAAAGTCGCTTTTTAGCCAATATGAGCCACGAAATTCGCACACCTATTACGGTGATTAAAGGGTTTAGTGAGCAACTATTGCAAAGTCAGGATCTTGACGAGCATTTTAATTTTTCCCAACTTATCTTTAACAATACTTTGCATTTACAGCGTGTTATAGATGATATATTGGACTCATCTAAAATTGATGAAGGTAAATTAACCTTGGTTAACGAGGCCTTCAACTTGAAACAATTTTTAGAGGCGATATGGCAAAGTATCCAGCCACTGGCAAGTAATAAAGGTATAAATCTTAACTTACAGTATGAACTCTCTGCACAGTTACAGCTGAATGCCGACCCTTTTCGACTCCGGCAAATCCTGCATAATTTACTCTCTAATGCGATTAAGTTCACCGCAACTGGCGAAGTACAGATTTGCGCGACAGAACGTGCTGAGCAACTCATATTATCGGTGATCGATCAAGGTATAGGTCTGACTGAAGAGCAAATTAGCCAGTTATTCCAGGCATTTCAGCAAGCAGATAGCAGTACCAGCAGACGTTATGGCGGAACAGGTTTAGGTTTATATATCAGCCAGCATTTAGCCACCCTGATGGAGATGACTTTAGAGGTAAAGAGTTCACCCGGGATCGGCAGTATTTTTTCTATACTCATTCCAAAACAAAAAATCAGTGAGCAAACTACTGCGCCAACGCTGAACGCCTTTATGCCTGATGCTAATGCCCAACTTCAAGGCCATATTCTGATTGTCGATGATGTACCGGATATCAGGTTGCTACTGGTTAACATGCTAAAAGATTCAGGGTTGCATATTAAAACAGCTCAAAATGGACGAGAGGCCCTACAATTAGCCGCCATTGAAAAGTTTGATTTAATTTTAATGGATCAGCAAATGCCAGAAATGGATGGTATCACTGCCACCACCGAGCTGCGACACCATGGTTTCACCAATCCGATTATTCGCTTAAGTGCTGATGTTTATGATATTCAATACACCCAGCAAATCATTGGGTTATTTGATGCTACTTTAGCTAAACCTATTACTAGAAATGAACTTAGGTACTGTTTACAACAGTATCTGGCAACGGCTAGTGCTGAGCCTTTTAAACAGCCAGCTGCAGATGATGATGACAAAGAATTTGAGCAATTAAAAAATGACTATAAACAAAGCTTAATGGCAACAATAACAGACTTGCAGCTACTGTATGATAACGCGCAATTCGAAGTACTCAGGCAAGAACTACACAAAATAAAAGGAACCAGTGCCTGTTTTGATTTTCACAACATAGCAGAGATGGCAAAATCTTGCGAAAAGGAACTAAAAAACAACAGCTTAACAAAGGAAATGTTTAATCAATTACTGCAAGTAATAAAAGAATAGGATAAATAACACTCTAGGTGATACTTGCCAAGATGAGCATCACTCAAAGGGCTAACTCGTTACAATTTAACCATCGTGTATAATTTGCTTATTTATTGCTGCTAAGACTTGTTCAGCTAATTGCTTTAACTCCGAATACGCAAGCGACAAATCTGGCTCAACAACAGCATACTGTTGTTGAATACACAGTTGTTCTAAACTGCAGAAAGCATCGGCCAATTTGGCTGCGCCAATAAAACGACTGGAGGATTTTAACTTATGTGCCTCCTCGGCAACAACAATAATACTTTGCGCAAGAAACGCCTGTTCAATTTTATTAAGGCTATGTTGTAAACTCTCCGAATAGTCTTGTAGTATCTCAATGACAGACTCTTCCCCTACCATTTCAGCTAACAATAACGGATCATAGAGTGCGGTTTCTACCCTGTTAGAGGTTACTTCATGGTTACTACTGGGCGTAATGCCACCCTTAAAGGGCTCAGTTTTATTGTGACTTAACCAAGCTTCAAGACAGGCTTTAAGTTGAGAAACGGGTAATGGTTTAACAAGGTAATCATCCATACCCATTTCTTTGCATCGACGCAATTCTTCAGGAACAATATTGGCGGTTAATGCGATCACCGGTGTTCTTGGTCGGTCTGAAGCTAATTCTGCTTCACGGAAAGATTTAACAAACTGATAGCCATCCATATATGGCATGTGTAAGTCACTTAAAATTAAATCAAAACGTCGCATTCTAGTATAACTTAAGCCAACTAAGCCATCCTCAGCCACCACCACTTTATAACCAAGTCGTGTTAACTGCTGTTTGATGACTTTTTGGTTTGTACTATTATCTTCTAATACTAGAATACAGAAACGCTGTTGCGGAATTTCAGCAGCTACGGTGTTTTTTTCAAATACCAAAGGTAATTCATGATCATAATAAGCTGCTGTTATCGCTTTAACTAACTGCGTTCGTTGCAACACATTGGCATCTATGTACACGGTATCAAGACTTGTTCTTCTCGCTTTTCGTCTTCTGCCCCGCCCAATAATCACAAAGCGACTATTAAAGGCATAATATTGTTTGATTTTATCAACGAGCGTTAAGGCATTACCCTTACACAACATAGTATCAAATACCCAAACCACTTTTTCGCTGAGTGTTTTTAAAAAGCTAATCTGTACATCACTGATCGATAGCCATTGTACTTTGGCACCATCAGCGAGTAGATAACTGGCATAATCACTCAGTGCTTGCTGACTACTCTCACCCAAAATGATGATATTGATTTTAGCTAAACTCTGCTCTTTGCATGTGTCCAGAGGTGGTCCCAGTTTAATGGGTAAGTTGACGTTAAAGGTGCTGCCGACCCCGGGGGTAGATTGCGCAGTAATAACGCCATCCATTAAATGCACCAATTGCTGAGTAATCGCTAAGCCTAAGCCGGTACCACCGTATTTCCTGCTTGTTGAATCATCAGCTTGGGTAAAAGGTTGAAATAACCGTGCAACAACATCTGGTGCCATACCAATGCCATTATCGCTAATAGTAAAGTTTAGTAAGCCACTATCCTGTTGGTTATTCGCGAGCTTAACAGCTAATCTCACCTGACCAACTCGGTCAAGATTTGTCGAAAACTTAATAGCATTACTCAGTAAGTTCACAATAATTTGACGTAATCTGTTGGGATCAAACCACAGGCTACTTTCAATACTGGGGTCGATGTAATAGGTCAATTCGACTTGGTTTTTTAACGCTAGGTAATCCAACATGCTACAAATTTGCTCAATAACCGGCATTAACGCACAAGGTTCTTTCACAATGTTCAGCTTACCTGCTTCCAGTTTTGAGAAATCGAGAATATCGTCAATAATAGTTAATAAAGAATAAGCAGATTCACGCATTAAGGTGATACTTTCGGCTTGATTTAAATCAGTATTACTCTCTTCTAAAATATCTAACATGCCAATAACACCGTTCATCGGTGTACGTATTTCATGACTCATATTGGCTAAGAAACTCGATTTAGTGGCCACTGCGCGCTCGGCTTGTTCCTTGGCTTGCGCCAACGCCAGTTGCATCTCTGTTTCCTCAGTAACGTCTTGGATATAACCATGCCAAACAATGGCGCCATTATCTTGTTTTTCTGGCGTAGATTGCCCTGCTAACCAGCGATAATCACTGCCATTAGCTGCCAATCTAAATTTGAATTGCCACTGGGTTAATTGCTGAGCAGATTGCATGATTGAGTCGCGGAGAAAGGTGTAATCTTCAGGATGAACTTTTTTAAAAACTAAATCGCCCTTGATCGCCAATTGATTTGCACTAAACCCAAGTAAGGTTTCCACTGCAGGGCCTACATAGGGGAAAATAATACTTTGATCTGGATTTAACTGAAATTGATATACCATACCCGGCACATTTTCAGCTAATTTGGTTAAGCGGCTTTTTAATGATTTTTCCGCGGTAATATCAATATTTATCCCATACAGACGTGCAGCTTGTTTGTTCGCCTCATGCTCAGCAATAACTCGACCTCGCGCTTGCACCCAAACCCAGTGGCCAGCTTTATGTTTTATTCTAAATTGGCTTTCATAAAAGTCGACGACGCCTTCCAGATGCAATCTGACACTTTCGCGAGAAGCCTTTAGATCTGCAGGGTGCATATGCTGGCGCATCCAACTTAAGCTCAGCTCAGGTAATTCGGCTAATTCATAACCTAGCATCTGCACCCATCGCCCGTTAACTTCTAACAATTCAGTTTGTAAATCGAGCGTCCAAGTACCAATTTCAGAAGCTTCAACAATATTATTTAATTGTTGTTGTACAGCACGTTGCTGCCTCTTAATTTGCGTCGCATACACAAGTTGACCGATGGTGCTGGTTAACGGCCGCAGAAATTCAACATCTTTCTCGTGATAACCACTCAGCTTATTAGCCAGACCAATCATGGCAATTAGTACACCATCAAAAAAAATCGGAATACCAAGATAAGTGTTTAACGGAGGATGCCCGGTTGGTGTGCCACCCGCATGAGGATGCGTTGCCGGCTCATTAGCGATCATTACCTGTTTGTGCAATAACGTATAACCAAATAGCGTATTTAAATTTCGAAATTCAAAACCACTTGGTGCATTTTCTGCGTAAAACTGCCGACTTGCCGCATCCCAAGCAATATCGGTAATCGCGAAGGTTTTTAGATAAGGAGCGCCAAAAGCATCATAAAGCACTTCACCAATAAAGCCGTAACTACTGTCGGTAATGCTCAGAATATCAATCAGTAAACTATCAAACGCTTTTCGTCTATCTTCTGCTAAGATGAATTCGGCTTGCACGCGAGTAATGCACTCGGTTAATAACTGTATTTTATGAATGTCTTGAATTTGTTCACTGATTAAATCAAATTCAAACTCCGCCGCAACGATGGCGGCTAAATCTTGTAAATGCTCAAGCTCTGTAGCAGATAGTTTTCTAGGTACCACATCGATGATACAAAGCGTACCCAGCACAAAACGCTGCTTTACCCTGATTTGCGCCCCAGCATAAAAACGAATAAAAGGGCTATTTGTCACTAATGGATTATCGACAAAGCGCGGATCTAGCATGGCATCTTCAATGACTAAGATGGCGTCTTGGTTAATCGCATGCGCACAAAACGCATCTGCTCGAGCAGTTTCACACAATGAGGTACCAAGTTTAGAATGAAACCATTGAGTATGTTCAGCAACCAGCGAAATTAAGACAACGGGCGTATGAAATAAAGACTGCGCTAAGCGTAAGATACGTTCATACCGTAGGTCATTTGTAACACTTTTTTCTCGTAATTGCGCAATAATCGCTAAACGCTGTTGCTGTTGCTCTTCCTGTTCATGTCTAAACATGTTTAAATCCCTTCCGCTGCGGTTGATGACAACACAGCGCTGTAAGAGAAATTTGCAGCGAAAGGAAAATCAATACGAATGGAAGTACCAATGCCGAGTTCACTTTGCAAGCTAATATGGCCTTGATGTTGTTGAATAACACTGTAGGCCATTGATAAACCAAGACCGGAGCCTGCGCCCACATCTTTAGTGGTAAAAAAAGGCTCGAATACTTTCGGTAACACATCAGCAGGAATTCCTGCGCCATTATCTTTAATGATTAAATTTAAAGACTGTTCTTGTTGCAATAAATCAATCCAAATATCGCCTTTTTCAGCCATAGCTTGCACAGAATTGTTTAAAATATTCAGGATCACTTGGTTAATCTGAACAGGCTGACATTGGATAAAAGGTTCGGCAGCTGCATAATTCAGGTGCAAATTAACCTTATATTTTAACTCGTTACTCAGCATACTGAGGGTGCTGTCGATAATTTCTCGCAAATCACATCTTTGCCAGCTAGTATTATCAACATGCGAAAATACTTTTAAATTTTGAATAATGGTACTGACTCGACCAATACCTTCTAAACACTCTTGTAATAATGCAGGTGCATCCTCTTTAACATAAGCAACTTGGACGCGATTAAAAAAATCTTCTTTCAGCTTTAAGATAATCTTATCATCAACTTTATTAAGCAATTTATCTGAAAACTCTAAGGCTTTGATTATCTTGTTCATATAATCATTTAGGCTTTGTAAGTTAGAGTTTATAAATCCTAGAGGATTATTAATTTCATGTGCCATCCCCGCCGCTAACTGACCAATCGAAGCCATTTTATCGGCATGCAGTAATTGCGATTGGGTAGTTTTCAGTTGTTTAAGTAGATGAGCCTGTTCTTGGTACTGCAGTTCAAGTTGTGCGGCAAGATTTTTCTGTGCTTGTAAGTAGCTCGCCTGTTCTGTGACATCTTGCAAAATCAGACAAAGTGTTTTTACTACACCTTGCTCAACATCTAGCGGCACAATCTCAAGGTTCTGAAACATTAATGTCTCTTCACCGGTAATAGGCCTACTACTATTAAATTTAAAAATATGCGGGCGATGTTCCCAGTAAGAAAAACTACTGTTGTTTAACACAACAGCACTATTCAGTTTTTTCTTTAAAAAGACGGCTTGTTCAGGAAATAACTCAAGAATAGATTTACCGGTTGCGTCTTCCGTCAGCGCCAGTCTGGCAGTAAAAAACTCATTCCAGTAGAGAATATGAAAGTCGGTATCCAGTACACAAATACCTAAAGGTAATTTCTTAATTACGTTGGTAAATGTCTCTGGAGATATCATAGGCTACTCCAATAAACGTTGGATACTGGTCAGTAAAGTTTCTACGGAACGTGGTTCTAAACAAATGATCACTTTTGAATCAAACATTGAGGAATCAACACTAAACTCAACCTCAAGCAACAAGGTCGACACCCAACGGAATTGATCTATTCCGTTATTGGTCACTTCTGGTGTATAAAGTGTTGGCATATTTAACTTTGCAGCAAGATCAAGCTGTTCAGCAAAACCAGACAAACATGCGCCAGCCAAAATATTCGCCAGCTCTAACACCAGCTCTCGACCACTTGCTTCAGATAAAGGCAGATCGTATCCCATCGCTTCAGCTAACGCTTCGCAACCGTCTTTGGTTAAAATTGTCAATGCTTCACCGTTTACAGTGCCCATAAAAGATTGCCGAGTAAACCAACAGGCATCATTTTGGCTAAGTAACGCTGAAAACTCTGCTGGGGTTGCGGCAACAATCTTCGGAATAGATAGGGTAATTCGCGTTTCAATTAATCTGGCAAGCGCATTAGCAGCTTGCCCCATAGAGATGTTCATTAGTTCTTGTAGCGCATCTCGCTGTTCCTCATTTAGTAGCGCATTCATAATAACCCCACTTCTGTAAGCGCTTTATGCAGCTCAGCAGCGACAAGCGGTTTTTTCAGAAAACGAAAAGCACCTAGGGAACTCACAAGCGCAACAGCTTCGGGTTGAATGTCTGCACTAATGACAATCACCACGGTTTTTTCATGATGGTCACGCAAGGTTCGCAGCACCTCGTAACCGTCCATTTCCGGCATTTGTAAGTCTAAAAACAGAACATCTGCTTTACCTGCCTCCACCGCGAGCAATGCTTCTTTACCGTTAGTAGCTTCATTAATTTCCGCATCCCAATGTTCAGGTAGGTTACGTCTAATCATTTTACGTGATAGTGCAGAGTCATCTGCAATCGTTACAGGAATTGGCATACACACCTCAAATTACAGAATATCAATGTCTCATATGTCTTATAATGGCTGTATATTATAAGCCTGTCAAGTTGCACACCTTTTATTCACTTTTTTAATGAGGATTAAGGTTGTGCAACTTGAGACTTAAAAAATATTTGCCTAAATGAAGAGAATATAAAGACTATTATGGGTGCTTTTAGTATAGAAGTAAGTATGGGTCTAGCAAGGCTCTAATGTTAACTCTGGCTTTTAAACGTGCCGCTAGTAGGTATAAGCCACCCATTTTGCGGTGTAGAAAAATAGCATCGGCGGGTGGACTATGCCAATAATTTTGTTGCATACTCAAAGCCGTTCCCGCTTCTCGTACGCGTAACGCTAAATCGCTGCTGCCAAAATCAAAGGCACTATTATGCTGTAACGGCTCACAAGCCAACTGTACTAATTGTAATACCGCTTGTTGCTGCTGAGGTAAGATAGCCTGACTAAAAAAGCCAATGCGGGTCAAGGCTTCAGCCATTGCCGGCTGGTCTTGATTTAATGCCGCAGAAAATAATTGTCGATAGCCATGACTAAAATTATCACTGTATTGGCGACAGGCGCCAAAATCCAGTAACACCAATTGCTGAGTACTGAGGTTATATTGATAGTTAGCAAAATTGGGATCGGTTTGGACGAGTTTAAACTCAAATAGCTCTCGAAACAGCAGCTCAAATAACAGGGTCATCACCCTATCACGCTCAACCTGAGTAAGATCGCCCAACGCTTCAATCGGCTCCCCGTCGACATAACTCATCACCAAAATATTAGCCGTGGTCAGCGACATGTTCGGTTCGGGTAGTAAAAAATGCGGATTTGTGGCTAAATGCTGGCGATAACGCTGCAGATAAGCCGCTTCCTGCAGATAGTCTGCCTCCGCTTTTAACTGGATTTTAGCTTCAGCCAATAACTGTTGATAATCGACACCTTTGGGAACCAAACCACTGATCCGAAGCAGCGTCGCCACGTTATCCACATCGCTGTCGATGCTCTCTTTGATACCAGGATACTGAATTTTTACAGCAAGGCGCTTGCCATTATCATGATAAGCCTGATGTACTTGACCAATCGACGCGGCAGCTAAAGGCACAAACGTAAAATCGCTAAAATGACGCTGCCAATTCTCACCCCACTCGGTTTTAAGCACCAAAGCCAGTTGCTTAACAGGCATGGGATTGGCACTGGCACGTAAGCGCGACAACAGATCAGCTAAAGCCGGTGGCAGCATATCCCCCGCATCCATCGACAACAACTGCCCCACTTTCATTGCAGCGCCTCGCAAATGCGCTAACTGATCAGCCACCCGTTTGGCATTTCCTGCGGTGAGCAACATGTCTTTTTTGGCCGGAATATTGCCTTTGGCCAACTGTCTTGCACCTTCCGCCAGCATACCACCGGCCACACGACTAGCTAAAGAGGCTAAGCTACCAAAGCGTGATAAGCGGTTGGCAGGAACTTTAGAGCTGGTATTGGGTTTAACGCTGTTATTCGACATAGCTTTCCATCAATGTACAAGAATGATTAGTTGTACGCGCCAGCCGGCTAACTAGTTTTGCATGTTATGGCATAACAGCGTATCGCTCGTTATTCGCCAAGCCTTAAACCGCCTGCTCGAACCGTTTTGCGCGTTATGGCATTCACTAATACTGACCAATTAGGAACCACTAATGTCAGTTGCTTGGCAGCTCGGGTGATACCGGTGTAAATTAACTCACGACTTAATACAGAATTATCGCGTTCGGGTAAGATCATCACGGTGTGGCTGAACTCAGAACCCTGCGATTTGTGTACAGTCATCGCAAACACGGTCTCTACTTCGGTTAAGCGGCTTGGTAAGATCCAACGCACCCGATCATCGCTGTCGATAAACACGGCACGTTTTTGGCCATCAATTGGCGAGATCAGCACCATACCCACATCGCCATTTCGTAAATTTAAGTTGTAATCATTGGCAGTAATCATTACCGGCCGTCCCTCATACCAACCGCGATCATGACTCGCTTTGGCTGCAGGTAGAAAACTCAAGCTGTTTTGTACTAACTCATTTAAGCCCTTAACGCCAAAAGGTCCCTCGCGAACTGGGGTTAATAATTGAAAACCTTGATAGGCTTTTAACACCGTGCGCGCCCAACTATCCATTTGTTCTGGCGTACAGCCCGCGACAGGTCGTGCTTGGATGGCTTGCCAATAGCCGGCAAACCCCTGCTGACACAGCTGTTTTAGCGCAGGAATTAGCGTGTCTTGCCAACTCATTGGCACAAGCGATTCCGCGGTTTGCCCTTGTACGGCTAACAGCTGCAGATCCTGATAGCAACCGTCGTGAAACAGCGGGGTTAAGGCAGAAATGTCGGCTTGATTGACAACCCTAGCCAAGGCGCCTATGCCACTTTGTGCAGTAAAACGTCGGCTTTCTCTTAACATCACCACATGTTGCAAATGCATAGGACCATCAGGCTGAAGCAATGCCTTCGGAAGGGGCGAATCACTAAATTGTTGTAAGTAATTAAAGCTCGCTGACTGATAGCCACCCCCTTCAGCACCCTCACATAATTGCCCCAGTACCGCCCCTGCTTCGACGGACGCTAATTGATCTTTATCCCCTAACAAAATCAAGCGCGCGGTTGGCGGTAAAGCCGCTAACAAGGCTTGCATTAATTCGATATCGACCATACTGGCTTCATCAACAATGAGCACATCCAAGGCCAAAGGCTTGGCACGATGCTGCTTAAATTGACGACTTGCAGCCTGTACGCCTAACAATTTATGCAAGGTCGAACTATCCGCACTAATTTGCGAAATAGCCGGCAGCCATGTATCAGGTAAGCTATTTAAACTGGCCAACGCGCCCTGTATCGACTCTTTAAGGCGTGCTGCGGCTTTGCCGGTTGGCGCAGCCAGTTTAATCAGTAAGGGGCTGCCATGAGTCGCCAGTTGTAGACGTTGTAACAACGCTAATAAACGCACCACCGTAAAGGTTTTACCCGTACCCGGCCCACCGGTAATGATACTGAACTGGCTACGTAAAGTATTCGCGCAAGCCAGTTTTTGCCAATTAACCCGACCAAAGGCATTGCTGTCTGCTGGCGATGCACTGGGCAAGGCAACAGAGGGAAAGAGTTCCTCTAGGTACTGCCTGAGCTCAACCGACGCCGCAACAGTTAAAGCCTTACCAAACATTAACTGACGTAAGTCAGTCGCAATAGTTTGCTCGTACGACCAATAACGGTACAAATACAATGCCTGTCGATGCAGCACTAAAGGTAGCAGTGTGTCTGGTGACGAAAGGTGATCGGCCTCTAACACCACACCACTTTGTCGCAGTGCTTCTACTACATCGCTTAGCGTTAAGCCTGCTAATAAATCTGCTGGATTGGCGAGCGAATCGACAAATGCACTGTCACCGCGAAAGGCTTTGGGTGCTAACACCAACGGTGAGGTTAAGAGCCTGCCTAAGGGTAAACACACATGCCCGGCTGCAACCTGCTGCGACACTAACGCAGCGAGCAACAAGGTTGTGCTATTAATCTGTGTTGACGCGTCAGCAGACTTCGCTTCAGCGTTCTGCCATAAAAAGCGTGCGAAAGCCACATCTAGCTGGCTTAGCCAGCCTGCTTGCTGCCATTGTGATAGTAAGGTCAATAGCGCTTGCGGCGAATAATCGGTAATAACCATTGGCTTATGCATCGGCTAGCTCCTTGCTCAGTGCTAACGGATCTGCTTGCGGTGCTTGGCTTAAATACTGCTCCAAGTGTTCAATTAAACTGCATGGTGGTTTATCAGAAAAAACGCCAGCCGTGCTGGCGTGCTGACCACGCAAAAATAAGTACAAGACACCACCTACATGGCTATCGTAACAATACGCTTGGTTTAAACGCGCTTTTAACAGCTTATGTAACGCCAAGGTATACAACACATATTGCATATCATAACGACTGGCTAAAATCTTCTCGCGCATGGCGTGTGTGCTATAGGCCTGATCATCTGGTCCAAGATAGTTCGACTTATAATCCACCACATAATAGCGCCCTTGATGTTCAAACACTAAATCAATAAACCCCTTTAGCATACCGTTTAAATAGTTAGGTTGTAGCCGAGGCCTAGCGAAATTTGGCAGTACCTGTTGACTGACTAAATCATCTAACTGCGTGGCACTGACTTGATTCACGGCAAACCAAAATTCTGGCTCTGCTTTATACTGCTGCAATTGCGCCAAGGTAATACTGCCGCCATCTGGTAAAGCAAAAGGCGTTTTAAGGTAACTGGCTAACCAATTGTCTAATAACGGCTTAAGTGCTAACCAACTGCCATGTCGACACCGCTTAGCTAACAGCTGGGCGCGTAGCTGCGGGTTGTTCGCCACGGCTGCAAAACCTTCCTCCGCTGCATCCTGCAATAGATTGTGTAAAAAGGTACCTGGCCCGGCGCCTCGCGGTAAGTGGTGTAAGCTTGCCTGTTCGGCAAGCTCTGCAGCAGGAGATGTGACTGGCAAAAGGTCTCGTTCGTTCAGGATAAGCTCGGCAGATCCCTCAGCTTGCTCTTCTAACAAAAGATCTTCTTTAGCACTCTCTGCTTGACGCATAGCACCATATTTTAAGGCTGAATAGCTCGCTACCCACCAAGGGGTAAAACGATGTCCTGTGGGCATCTGACGAGCCGAAAATACAGGTTGTGCCACTGCGGCTGCTATAGGTTGATATAACTGAGGACTAGCGTTAATAGGTAAATGGGCTAAGCTGATAGCGGCGCGAGCAAATACCTGTGCTGCCTGAGTGAGCAGGTCAGCAGGGTTTACTGCCTCACGTGCGCCAACCAGATAAGCCAGTGCACTCTGTTGCCAATCACCCGTTGGAGCTAAACTTAGCCAGCAAGCATACTTAGCACGGGTCACTGCGACATAGAGTTTCCGGATATCTTCGCCTAATCGCTCTTGATCAGCTCGTTGTACTATAGCGGATTCAGCAACAATGCTCTGACAAGGTTGGTCGGCAGCATCATGATAATTAAACACGGCATCTTGTTCGGAGATCGGCCGGCATAAACTGATAAAGGGTAAAAATACTAAGGGATATTCCAAACCTTTCGATTTATGAATCGTCACAATTTGTATCAGCTCGGCATCACTTTCCAACCTGACCACTTGTTCTGCTGCAGGTTGTGCCAGATTATCGCGCTGATAAATATGTTCTTCTAGAAAACGTAGTAAGGCTTGCGGCCCTTCCAGTTTAGCTGAAGCCTGCTGTAAAAGTTCTGCCAGATGGAGTAGATCTGTAATATAGCGCTCGCCGGCTACCGCAGCATGCTCCGCTTGCAATAACCGCTCGGCAATCTGAAAGTGCTGCAGCAATTGACGAATCATGGCCAACACACCCTGTTGCTGCCAACAAGCAGCAAATTGATAAAACTGCCCGACTCGGTTATCCCACTGCAGATCATCGTGTTGTAAGGTATCCAGTTCCGTTAACGACACCGCTAACAGTCGGGTATAGAGCGCATTAAGTAAGGCTTTTTTATCAGCAGGATCTGCACACGCCATCAAAACGGTTAATAAGTCGCGGGCAACTTCGGTATCAAATACAGAGTTACGATCAGATAAGTACACACTGGCTAAACCACGCTTTCTCAGCTCACGCTGCATTAAATGCCCTTCGTGATGGGTAGCAACTAAAATAGCAATATCTTTGCTTTGTAGCGGGCGAAACTGAGCGACTTGGGTCTCTGTTGCGGGTTTCAGAAAGCCGGTTTTGCCCTTCGCGGATTGAGTTAGCAGTAGTGCAATGTAATCGCTGAAGGCGCTGGCCATACTTTGTCGATACAGCGTCTTGCTAATCGCTTTCTCTGCTCCCCCCCCTTCTTGTAATTGCGGCAACGTTGCGGTCCAGCAGTGTATTGCCTGCGTTAAGGGTTGCCCGTTTAGTTGTAAGGCTTCCGCTACGCCGTTTGCCCGCATGGCATGAAAAGGCACTTCGTTGCCTCTGGCGCCATTAAACAAAAAAGCTTTGGCTGGAGCATGTGCCTCGGCATGGGCGAAAATGGCATTTGCTCCTGCCACTAACGCTGTGGTGGAGCGGAAATTTACTTCCAAGGTAAAATGCCGTCCCGTAGTATCACGCCGTGCTTGCAGATAGGTAAAAATATCAGCGCCACGAAATGCATAAATAGCTTGTTTGGGATCGCCGATTAAAAATACGGCGAGATCTGCACGGTTTGCGGCAATCTGATAAACGGCATTAAAAATACTGTACTGGGCAGGATCGGTATCCTGAAACTCATCAATTAAGGCTACCGGATATTGCGTACGTAAAATACTCGCCAGCGCCGCGCCTTGTTCACTGCATACCGCACGGCGAGTCTGTTGAATAATATCGTCAAACCCTAACAAGGCCTCGCGCGCTAAGTGCTGCTCAAAGCGAGCTTTACACCAACTTACCGCGTGTTGCAGTAAACCTGACTTAATTTCAAGTGTTTGTAATAACAACTGTTGCAGAGCTAACAGCGCTTCAGGGTAATGGCTGACTAAGGCAGGCCCAGTGTAATGCGCTAAAAACTCGCTGCCGTAGTTTTTACAAAAGGTATCAGATAACTCTGGTAGTTGTTGGAGTGCTTGCTCTGGCGCTAACGCTACCCATGTTGCAAGGCTTGCAAAATCTTTACGGGCTTTTTTCGCATTATGCGTGCGCGGCTTGGCAAACCAGTTATTCGCATCGCCGTTATCAATTAACTCAAAATAACCTGGTAGCAAACGCTGCCACTCAGTATGCGCCTTGGTTAGCTGCTGTTCACGCGCAGCTTGGGCTTTTGTTAACAAGGTTGCCATGCAAAGGGGTTGCATCTCTGCGCTTGCCAGATCCCAAAGCCCAGTAATTTGCTCAAGAAGTTGCTCTGGTTTAACACAGAGTTTGGTGATCAGGGCATAATGTTCTGCGGTCAGAGGATAAAAGAAATTTCGCCAATAATCCCTCACCGCTTCTATTTTATAGGGCGCAAGATCGGTGACTAATTGCTGGCTAAATAAACTGCCGCTATTAAAAGCATGCTCACGCAGCACGGTTTGACACCAGCTATGGATGGTTTTCACACTGGCTTCATCCATCGCTTCACTGGCCATTTGTAATAGATAACCGCATTCAGGCCAAAACTCGGGAGCAAACTCGGCTTTTAAAGCACTTAAGAAAGCATCAGACTCCGCATTATCTGAACCCTGGCTGCGGAATACCACTGCGGCTTGAACGAGCCGCTTACGGATCCGATCTTTTAACTCAGCGGTGGCGGCTTTGGTAAAGGTCACCACTAGAATATCCGCCGGTAACAGCGGGCGATCACGGGTTGCGGGGGCGTGCAGTCTCGGTAGATGCGCCAAAATAAAACGCACATACAGCGCAGCGATAGTAAAGGTTTTGCCTGTTCCCGCACTGGCTTCAATCAGCACACTGCCGTTCAGGGGGAGCTGTAACGGCGTATCTAGCGCAATACTCATGCGGACTCTCCTGCTAACGCTTCGACACTGGCGGTTTGCAATAAACTGAAAAAAGGCTGATACAGACGCTGTGCATAATCGGTTAAATTATGCTGGAGTAAGCTGTTGCCATCGCTAAAATAGCGCGCCAGATAAGGTAATTTGTTAATTTGTCCGTCATTGTGCTGATCACCCAAATAGGCTTTATCTAACACCTCAGCGTTAAGACCCTTCTCGACCTGTTTCCACCACACTTCAGCTAGCGCTAAAGCCACCGGTAATGGCGTGGTTAACGCTTCGGCTAAGATTTGCATAAGTTGCTCTAATAATAGGCGAGCCTGTTGCTGTGCCAAGGCCGGTTCCTCGGCTAATGGGGCTAACGTCAACACCCCATCTTCACCGATGATCACTGTCGTGACCCGCTCTGTTAATACCGCACTGGCAAATAGGTGCTTTAGGTAACCAGAGACGAGATTACGCCAAGTATAACTGACACTACGTGGTTTTTTTTCTGCCACTTTGCTGACCTTTAGCTCCAACTGCAGATAGCCAACAGGCCCTTGCTGATAAAGCCCAGTTAGCTCATCCGCTAACACATAAGTGAGCGACTGCTGCTGGCCACGCAGTTGAAAGTGCAATTCATAGCGTTTGGGCTTAACCAAGGCAGAAGGATCAGGACAATGCTGTTGGTAGTAATCAAAGCTCGTGAGTACGGCGGCTTTACTCTGTGCCAGTACGTGATCAGCACCATGCTTGTATGGCAGATGGCCGCGCCGACGCAGTCGGTTAACACGTTCCTCTAGCAGTAGCTCCAATTCTGCCGTGGTTTGTAAAGTCGTTACAACTGGCGATGGCTGACGCTCATTTTGCTGCATCGCTTTTGCAAAAAACAAAGTTTGCATTAATTCATCTTTGATTTGCCAAGCCGTTAAGCCATCACTACTAAAGGCTTCCGCATCAGCTTGCTCGTAGTCAGCCTCATTTAAAAAGACCCCTAAGCGACGTCGAGCAAGCAACTGAGCGGGCTCACGGATTAAGGTATTCAGGTCGGCCAATGCAAAGGCCGCTTCTGCAGAAAAATCTGCTAACACAGTAAACGCCGAATTGGTTGGCGCTTTATGTGGTAAGTGCGCTGCTGGCATTTGCGCCGCGGTATGAATGCTGAGCCATTCTTTGGCATAGCTAAAATAACGTGGCTGTTCTGCTAAAAAGTAACTGGCGGCAAAAGGTTGTAACCGGTGATTGAGGATCAGCTGCTCGACACTGGATTTACCCCAGATAGTTTGGGCAATCTTCAATGACCTTGTATATATTTCTTTTGCTTCTTCATTCTGGGCCGTGGCAAGCATCACTGAGCCC
>CAZNXI010000016.1:0-32686 GCA_964577005.1 uncultured Rheinheimera sp. | reverse complement strand
TCAACCGATTTACTTTCTTCTGGGGCAAAGGGGTTACGATTAAAATCAGTGCCACTAAGCGGAATAAAGCCCTCGGAATAGCTACTATAAAAAGTCAGGGCATCGTTATAAGCATAAACTAAACCTAAGCGTGGGCTTAACTTATTATCTAACTGCTTGCTAAAACTATTGGCTAATTGTTCCGTAATTTGTAAACGGTAGCGATCTAAACGTACACCCATTGATAAGTGCCAACGCGCGGCAAGCTGAATCTGATCTTGTACAAAGACACCAAAGCCCCACTGCTCCTCGTCATTGATATAAAGTGGCGTAGGAGCCGGTGCGGTACCGCCATAGACAGGGTTAAAAATATCTAAACTGTAGCTACCCGCTGGACCACGATAACGACCTAACAAGGTGTATAGGCTGTATTCGTAAGCGTCTGCCCCTACTAACAGGTGATGTGTTTTGCCAAACAGTGTCAGATTGCCACTGATCTCGGCACGGATCGATAAATCATCCGATTGATAATCACGATTCCGACGCTGCCGAGTGAGAGTTCGGCCATCACGAAATAGGGTTTGTCTACCGCCTGCCAGCTCTGCATCGGAAGAATTGCCTTTTAACGAGGATTCGCGGTAACTCAAACCCGCCAGTAATGACCAATTATTGGCTAAGGTGGATTCAAGGCTCAGTTGATGGCCGGTGGCGTCGATTACCGTAGCGCCATCGCTGGGCTCCCCTAAGTAACGCGAACGCGGTAAGGTTTTTAAATCATTATTCAACACCACATAGCCACGATCGAACAGCTGTTCTTGTTTAAGATATTCAAATTCATACAACAGCGCCGTGTTATCAGATAAGGCGTAACGAACCGAGGGCGTAAAGACGGTTTTATCGGTAAATACAAAATCCCGAAAGCTATCGTATTGTTGTACCGCGCCATTCAGGCGTACCGCAAGTTGCTCGTTCAGCCCTGTGGTGTAATCTCCTTCGAGACGGTATTGATCAAAGCTGCCGGCAGACACTTGGACATAGCCTTCTGTGTCATGCTGTGGTTTTTTAGTCACGATATTAACTGTGCCGCCGGGTTCAGAGCGACCAAATAGCGCTGAACCTGGGCCTTTCATAATTTCAATATACTCAACATTGACTAAATCGCGGTTGCCACTAAAGCCACGGCCAGCATTAAAGCCATTGACCAAGTAGCCAGAAGGCATATTTTCGTTACCCGGAAAGCCCCGTATGGAAAAGCTATCCCACAGGCCGCCACCATTATTTTGTCGGGCAATACTGCCAGCCAAATCTAGCGCATCCTGAAAGCGGGTAATGCCATTATCTCACAGCATTTCTAAATGCAGGCTTTCCACGGCTTGCGCCTGTAAGCGCAAGGGCACATCACCACGGTAAGCTTGTTTATAGTTAACGCTAATATGCTCGATATCACTAGCCGTGTTATTAGCTGCCGCCATGGCAACAAGTGGGGTTAAGCTGGCAGTAATGGCCAGTGACAGCAAAGAATAGCGCGTTAAAGCAAACATTGAGGCCTCAATTTAAAACAGAATAGCAGAATAAGATTTGTTATAACATATCATATAAAATGAAAAGAGATAAGTGGCAAGCAGCAAGTGGCTTGCCACTTAATAAGAAAAGTGCAGATCATGCCAAGCGCAGAGCGCTTAAGCGGGTAATTCAAACCATAATGCCTTTACGGCAGTGCCATGGCTCTGCAGCATAAGGGCGTGCAAGCCAGTCAGTTTTACACCATCACCTGCGCTAAGGTGATGGTTATTTAAACTTAACTCGCCGGCAATTAGGTGTAAATAATAGGCTTTGTCAGCAGCCAATGGTATGGCTAGCGCTGCTTGTTGTGCCATGATTAGCTGCGCTACAGCGGCATTTTGTTTAATCTGCAAGGTACCGTCGCGGCCATCCGGGGTAATTACCCAGTTCAGCCCAGGAGCTTGGCTAAAGGCTTTTTGCTGATAACTAGGCTCGGTATCTTTGCTATTGGGTTCAATCCAGATTTGTAAAAACTTTAAATCGGCTGTTTTGCTTGCATTGTACTCACTGTGGTAAATGCCTTTACCAGCACTCATCAGCTGAAACTCGCCGGCAGGTAACAATTGCTCATGCCCCGCGGAGTCTTTGTGTGCCATAGTCCCCGCCAATACATAGCTTATAATTTCCATATTGCGATGGCCATGGGTGCTAAAACCAGCGCCGGGCGCGACTTGATCATCATTAATGACGCGCAGTACAGAAAAACCCATTTGCTTGGGATTGTAATAATCACCAAAAGAAAAAGTATGTTGGCTTTGCAGCCAGCCAAAATGTGCCCTGCCACGTTCATTTGCACGAATAATTTCTAACATCTTGATCTCCCACTTGCTGGTGCTTGTTGGTTGTTGAGGCAACCTGTCGACATGATGTAGTTTAGTAAGTGTGTTTGGCAGATAAAATCGAATTAAATATAATGATATGTTCGATTTTGTTTAGCAAAGTAGCTGCGCTGGTTTGACATAGTCTTTTACGTTATTCTGCATTTGTGCAGGCAATGCCCTTAGTAAGTGCCTAGGCAGGTATTGTTGCAAATGCGTTTGCAGGGGTAGGCTGAGGTGATTTGCAAAATAAGCTGTTTCGACGCCAAAAGTGCAGAACAGCGAGAATATGGAGGCTGCACGCTGCAGACAGGAGTTACGATGAATGTGAAACATTGGCAAAATATTTGGCGACGAGCCCGAGATTTTACTGTGGCCTACTGGCAGCGTTGCCAGCAAGATCAAATCTCGGTGATTGGCGGCTATCTTACCTATATTTCGTTATTATCCTTGGTGCCTTTAGTTACTGTCATGTTTGCTATGCTTAGTGCCTTTCCAATGTTTGCCGAGTTTCAAGGGCATATAGAGGCTTTTGTTTACGCAAACGTCATTCCGTCTCGTGGTGACGAAATTCAAGCTTATTTAACGCGTTTTATTGCCAATACCGGCAGTATGACGGCGCTAGGGATCTTAGCGTTAGTGTTTGTAGCCTTATTACTCATTCATAATATTGACAAAACGCTTAATAAAATATGGCGTATTACCAGCCGACCACGCTTAATTATCTCATTTTCCATTTATTGGATGATCCTGACCTTAGGACCTATCTTGTTTGGACTATCGATTGGCGTTACATCTTATTTAGTGCGATTAAGTAGCTTAGCTGATGACTATACGCCGGGGTTTTCAACCTTGGTACTGAGCATAGTGCCTTATGCGATGTCGCTCGCGGCGTTTTTTATTTTATACTTAGTGGTGCCCAATACCAAAGTAAGGGTAAGCCATGCGCTATGGGGCGCGTTATTGGCCACCCTGTTTTTTGAATTGTCTAAGCGCGGCTTCGCTTTATATGTAACACATATTCCTACCTATCAAACGATCTATGGCGCCTTAGCCTTATTACCTATTTTATTTGTCTGGGTACATTTATCTTGGATGGTCGTATTATTGGGAGCTGAACTGACTGCGTTGTTGCAAGAGCGAGCAGGAGATAAGGTGTTACTAACAGAATCTAGAATGATGGCGATGAATCAAGAGCCGATCGCCGCGACAACCACATTAGAAGTCAATCCTGTTGCAGATAGCCAAGGGTCTTTACCTCGATGAAAGCATTAATTCAACGCGTTAGCCATGCGCAAGTGGTGGTGGCAGGCGAAATCATTGGCGCCATTGATCAGGGGTTACTGGTGCTATTAGGGGTAGAAGCGGGGGATAGCGAGCAAGACTGTCAAAAACTGGCCGAAAAAGTGGTGCGTTATCGTGTGTTTAGTGATGAGCAAGGCAAAATGAATTTAAATGTGCAGCAAGCGGGTGGCAGTTTATTGGTGGTTTCGCAATTTACCTTGGCTGCCGATACGCGCTCAGGTTTGCGTCCCAGCTTTACGCCAGCCGCCGCACCTGCCATAGCCAAAGCCTACTACGAAAATTTTTGTCAGTATTGTCAGACGCTCGGGTTAACCGTTGCCACAGGGCGTTTTGCAGCGGATATGCAAGTCAGTTTAACCAATGCTGGCCCTGTTACTTTTATGCTGGAGAGTCGCTAATGCCAAAAGGGCTAGTGTTAAAAAGTCCCGCAACAGCTGCGGAGTGGCAGGCGTATTATCAGCTACGTTGGCAAGTGTTGCGTGCGCCATGGCAGCAGCCGCTTGGTTCAGAGCAAGATGCCTTAGAAGCTGATAGTTATCATTTGATGCTAGTGACTCAGAGTGGTGAGACTGCGGCAGTAGGCCGGTTACATCGAATTGATGCTGATAACGCGCAAGTTCGCTATATGGCGGTAGCTGAAGCTTGGCAAGGGCAAGGGGCTGGCGCCAGAGTTTTGCAGGGGTTAGAGCAGCAGGCGGTTAAGCTTGGCTGCAAGCAAGTGCGATTAAATGCACGTGAAACGGCGCTGACGTTTTATCAGAAACAAGGTTACCAAGTGCTGGCGCCTGCGCCTGAGCTGTTTGGTATTGCGCATCAGCAAATGCAAAAAGCCTTAATGCTGGCAGGTACAGCGCAGCAGTGGCAGGCGTGGTGCGCAAGTTTACAAGCAACTTGGCATAGTACTATTCCGTTAAGTGCGTTTATGCAGCTTAACATCGCAGAGTTTGATGGCTATCAATTAGCGTGCGAAGTGCCTATGGCGCCTAATTTAAATCTGCATAACACGCTATTTGCCGGCAGTATTTATACTTTGGCAACCCTGACGGGGTGGGGGTTATTATACCTACAGTTAACCAGCTTAGGCTTGCAGGGTAAGCAGGTATTGGCGGATGCTTCTATCCGTTACTTCAAGCCTATTACTTGCTCGCCGCGAGCAATTAGCCGCTTGGCAGAGGTACGGGGTGATTTAACCCCGTTGGCACAAGGTCGCAAAGTACAGCAGCATATTACTGTCTCGCTCTACAGTAAGGGTGAGCTTTGTGCTGAATTTTGCGGTCGCTATGCGGTATTGCCGGAGTAAAATGATGTCTAAAAAAGTCGTTATTGTAGGCTGTGGTTGGTTGGGGCAGCAGCTAGCACAGCCATTAAGTTTGGCTGGGTGGCAGGTTTTTGGCAGCCGCCGCACTCTGGCTGCTGCGCAAAACCTCGCTAAGCCTATTACGGGAATCTCGCTGGCTTTACCCGATATTGAACTTAGCGCAGAACTACGGGCGTTATTTTCTGATGCTTGGGTAATTTGCACCATTCCGCCGGGGCTCCGTTCTGGTAATAGTGTGAGCGATTATTTGCCTAGCTTAGCTGCGCTGGCAGCGCTCTGCCAAGATGCGGGTATTAAAGGGGGTATTCACATCAGTTCCACCGGTGTGTATCAGGGCTTAACAGGCACAGTCAGTGAGACAGCCGAGCTAGCATTAACCTTGCCTCGCGTGGCGCTTTTAGCGCAAGGTGAGCAAATACTACGTCAGAATGGACCTTGGATTACCTTGCGTTTAGCCGGGTTAATGGGGCCGGGTCGTCATCCGGGGCGTTTTGTGCAAGGTAAAACCATCAGTGGCGCTGAGCATCCGGTGAATATGGTGCACAGTGCGGATGTTGCTGCAGCGCTCTTAACCATGTTCAAACAATGGCCGCTACCTCAGACCTGTTACAACCTTAGTTCACCGGCGCGGATAAGCAAAACGGACTTTTATCAGGCTGCTTGTCAGCGACTTGGTGTGGCAGAATCAGTCAGCTTTGCCGCTGAAAGTGCTGAACCTGCCCGCCAAGTTATGTCACACGCATTTTGCCAAGACACTGGTTTTGAATATTTATATCTTGATGCTCGACAAGCTTTAGTGGCATGCGATCGTTAAATCTTAAACTGAGCAGCAGCGGTTTGCAGCTGCTCAGCCAGTTGTGCCACTTCATCACTGTATTGCAGCGTTTGTTCCGCTTGATTGGCACTGGCTTGCGCCAAGCCAACCATTTGATGCATCCGATCATTAATGGCTTGCCCTAGTTGTAGCTGATTGCTACTGGCTTGATTCACTGCCGTGCTGATGTTTAAGGTGGCAGAAATAGCCTGAGTGACTTGGGTCAAAGCCTGCACTAATTCGGTCATGGTCAGCACACAAGTTTCAGCATCGGTTTTACCTGCTAAAACCGCCGTAACGGCTTGCTTACTTTGCTGTTGTAAATGTTCAATCATTTGCCGAATTTCACTGGTAGCTTGCTGCGTTCGACCTGCCAACGAGCGCACCTCGTCTGCCACTACCGCAAAGCCACGACCTTGCTCACCGGCTCGTGCTGCTTCAATGGCTGCATTCAAAGCCAATAAGTTGGTTTGCTCAGCAATAGCACTTATCGTGGTAAGGATGCCACCAATATTCGTGGATTCATCGTTTACTTTTGTCATCAGATCACTGGTACTAATTAATTGCTGCGCGAGTTTATTAATTCTATTGTTATTATCGTCTGCTAGTTGGCTAATTTGCTGGCTTTGCTTTAATGCTTGTTGCATGGCGTTACCCGCTTCGGCTGCCTGCGAAGCGACGGTCTCAGTGTTATGTGCCAGTTGCTCAGTGATTTGGTCTACGCCGCTAATTTGTTCCTGTTGCAAATGCAGCGATTGGTTAATTTCACTTACTGCCTGTGTCGAGCGACCAGAGGTGCTGCTCAACGCTGCCGCATTTTGCTGGATATTGGTTAATAGACTGCTCAAGGCATTGATCAGGCTATTTACTTTAGCCGATAAAGCCCCGAATTCGTCAGCTTGCTTGATCTCGAGTTTGCGGGTTAGATCGCCTTTGGCAATGTAACCGAGGATATGGTTGATACCGGCCAGAGGTTTGAGCATAGCGTTAATAGTAAAGTAGGCGGTTGCAGCAGCGAGCACCACTAAAATAAACATAATTAGCCAAGTTCGGTTACTGCCCGCATTTAAAGCACTTGCTGCTTGTTGCTGTAAATTAACAAACTGCTTATCGGCAGCTGCCACGACCAAGCCAAGTTCTGTTAACGCTAATTCAACTTCCTGCTCTGCGGTATTCAGTGCGTTGCGCGTTTGTTGTAATTGACCCAGTTGCTGTTGTTTGATTGCCACAACATTATCTGCGCTTTCTAATCGATCTAGTAGCTGTTGCCATTGCTCCTCAAAGCTTTGCCAAAGACCGTTAGTATTGATACCTTGTGTGAGTTGCGCCAAGTAGTCCACATTAACCTGCATGTCACTTAGCGTAAAATTGATATTGTCTTTATTTCTTTCAAATTGTGCGACTTCGTTGTAGCCAGCAATTTCCTGTAAGGTATTCACTAAACCGACTAACTGGCCATCTAACCGCGCTGCGGTGCCAGCAATTACTTCTGCTGCTTGCGCGTTCCGCGGTAGTTCTATTTCACTTAATTCAATTAACGCAGCGCCAGCTTCATCTAACAGGCTTGCCAGAGCGGATACTTCAGCGCTGAGTTGATTTTCGTAGCGTAAACTTTGCAATCTGGCAGTAAACATTTGCTCAGTTGCTTGCATCGATTTATTGGCATGCTCAGTCGCATTTTGGAGATTTTTTTGTAAATTGCTGCCGGCACTTAACTGTTGAAAGTTATTAAGTATCTGATTGAATTGTTGTCGTTGTTGCTGAAAGTCGGCTTGATAGCGCTCAATCGTTGCCTGTTGCTCAGCAGTAAAGCCTGCCGCCGTTAAACGGGCCAGTTGCAGCAGTTGAATTTGCGCCAAATTACTTTGTTGCTGTGCGGGCACCGCTAACTCATTCACTTGATTATTCGCACTGGTGATACTGCGGAAACTATTTAAGGCGGAGATACTGGCAATTAACAATAAGAGTGTAATAAAGCTAAAGCCAATAATAACTTTATGTGCAACGGTCAACTTCATATGCTAAACCCCTGTCAGATCTATTTTTAGTATAGTTATGTTTTGCGGATCTGGTTAAGAATTTACCTTAACAGGTTTTAAATGACTGGTCTAGCCAGTTTTGAAAAGTAAAAAACCTATCTCGCTTAACGAGATAGGTTTTTATTAGGTCTGACTAAAGTAGTTAGAAACTACTTAATAATCCCGCAGGCAGAATAGTATTAAGTGTACCCTCACGGATTATGGCCGCGCTTTGCTCTATATCTGGACCAAAGTAACGATCTTGGTCGTAAAAGGCGACTTGAGTGCGTAACAAGGTTTTGGCCTGCTCAATAGCCGGCGTACTTTTTAATGGCGCCCGGAAATCTAAGCCTTGTGCCGCTGCCAGATATTCTACCGCCAATACGCCGGTGGTGTTTTCAGCCATATCGGCTAAGCGTCGTGCCGCAAAGGTGGCCATTGAGACATGATCTTCCTGATTGGCCGAGGTCGGTAAACTGTCGACAGAAGCAGGATGGGCTAGCGATTTATTTTCTGAGGCCAAGGCTGCTGCGGTAACTTGCGCAATCATAAAGCCACTGTTAACGCCGCCATTTGGCACTAAAAATGCCGGTAGCTTGCTTAAACTGGCATCGATGAGCAGTGCCATGCGTCGCTCGGATATGGCACCGATTTCGGCAATGGCTAAGGCCAGATTGTCTGCAGCCATGGCGACGGGTTCAGCATGGAAATTACCACCCGAAAGAATATCGCCGTCGTCGGCAAAGACCAGCGGGTTGTCGGTTACGCCATTGGCTTCCACTTCCAACACGCCGGCAGCATGGCGGATTTGCGTTAAACAAGCGCCCATGACTTGTGGCTGGCAGCGCAGTGAGTAAGGATCTTGGACTTTTTCACAGTCTTTATGCGACTGGCCAACTTCGGAATCCGCGCCGAGCAAATGCCGATAAATGGCGGCAGCATCGATTTGCCCTTGTTGGCCGCGCGCAAGGTGAATACGCGGGTCAAACGGCGAGCGACTACCAAGGGCGGCTTCTACGCTCATGGCACCAATAACGGAACCGGCAGCAAACACATCTTCAGCGCGGAATAGGCCTTCGAGTGCTAATGCCGTTGAAGCCTGAGTACCGTTTAATAGGGCTAAACCTTCTTTGGCTGCGAGCGTCAGTGGCTGTAAGCCCACGAGTTCGAAGGCTTCTTTGGCATCATAAATTTGCCCTTTATAGCAAATTTCCCCTTCGCCAATCAGCGGTAACACCATATGCGCTAAGGGGGCCAAATCGCCAGAAGCACCGACTGAGCCTTTTTCTGGGATGCAGGGGTAAAGCTCGGCATTGACCATATCGATCAGCAGTTGGATCACGCTTAAGCGAATACCTGAAAAACCGCGGGCTAAGGAGTTAATTTTTAACACCATCATTAAACGCACTGTGCTATCGGCCATAAACTGGCCAAAGCCTGCGGCATGCGATAGGACGATAGAGCGTTGCAGTAATTCTAGCTCTTCATGTTTGATCCGGGTATTGGCCAGTAAGCCAAAACCTGTATTAATGCCATAAACCACTTTGTTTTGTTTTAAAATATCGGCCACGCAAGCCGCCGATTTTTCAATTGCCGGCAGGGCGCTGTCATCTAAGGTTAGGGTTACCGCACCTTGTTTTACGGCACGTAATTGGGCCAGCGTCAGCTTACCTGGCGTTAAATGTAAGGCGTATGTCATAGTATTTCTCATTCTGCAGTACGGTTAATCATAGGTAAGTCAAGACCTTGCTCTTCGGCGCAATCTACAGCAATGGCGTAGCCAGCATCAGCATGGCGCATCACGCCAGTGCCTGGATCGTTCCACAGTACCCGACCTAAACGGGCGGCAGCTTGCTCGGTACCATCCGCTAAAATCACCACACCACTGTGTTGGCTGTAGCCCATGCCGACACCACCACCGTGATGCAGTGAGACCCAAGTGGCACCGCCAGCGGTATTCAGTAGCGCATTGAGTAATGGCCAGTCTGATACGGCATCTGAGCCATCTAACATGGCTTCGGTTTCACGGTTTGGGCTAGCAACTGAGCCTGAATCCAAGTGATCGCGACCAATCACCACCGGTGCAGACAGCTCACCGTTTTTCACCATTTCATTAAAGGCCAGCGCAATACGGGCGCGATCTTTTAAACCAATCCAGCAGATCCGCGCCGGTAAACCTTGGAACTGAATACGTTCACGCGCCATATCCAGCCAGTTATGCAGGTGTGGATCATCTGGGATCAGCTCTTTGACTTTGGCATCGGTTTTATAGATATCTTCCGGATCACCAGATAAAGCGACCCAACGGAACGGGCCTATGCCTTGGCAGAATAATGGGCGGATATAGGCTGGTACAAAGCCAGGGAAATCAAAGGCATTTTCTACACCCACATCTTTGGCCATCTGGCGGATATTATTACCATAATCCGTCGCGACGGCACCGCGTTGCTGCATGGTCAAAATAGCTTTTACTTGCACCGCCATGGCATCTTTTGCCGCTGCAACCACAGCGTTTTCATCTTCTGTACGTTTAGCTTTGGCTTGCTCCATGGTCCAACCTTGGGGCAAATAGCCATTAAGGGGATCATGCGCAGAGGTTTGATCGGTGACGACATCCGGGGTAATGCCACGGGCGACCAATTCGCTAAACACATCAGCGGCATTCGCTAATAAACCAATCGAGGTGGGTTTACCGCTGGCTTTGGCCTGTTCTAACATGGCTAAGGCTTCATCTAGCGAGTAGGCTTTTTGATCAACATAGCCCGTTTTTAACCGAAAATCGATACGGCTTTCATCGACTTCACAGGCTAACATATGAAAGCCGGCCATAGTGGTAGCTAATGGCTGAGCGCCGCCCATGCCGCCTAAGCCACCGGTTAAAATCCATTTGCCGTTGGCAACACCATTAAAATGCTGTTTAGCAATGGCCACAAAGGTTTCGTAGGTGCCTTGTACTATGCCTTGGGTACCAATGTAGATCCAAGAACCTGCCGTCATCTGGCCGTACATCATCAGGCCTTTGCGATCCAGCTCGTTAAAGTGCTGCCAGTTGGCCCAAGCTGGGACCAAGTTTGAGTTAGCAATCAGTACTCTTGGTGCATCGGGATGCGTTGGGAAAACGCCAACCGGTTTGCCGCTTTGGACCAATAAGGTTTGGTTATCTTCTAAACGATCCAGTACTTCGACAATTTTATCAAAGCAGGCCCAGTTACGGGCGGCGCGACCAATACCACCATACACCACCAATGCCTGTGGGTGTTCAGCCACTTCTGGATCCAAGTTATTCATTAACATGCGCTTGGCCGCTTCGGTTTGCCAGCTTTTTGCGGTAATTTGGTTACCGCGGGCGGCGCGGATCACTCTGCTTTCATCAATACGATTATCGTTCATTGCAACCTCAGTTAACGTGGTAGAGCAAAATTAAGGTGGCCTCCCAGCCGATACCGGCTGCCGGGAGAGGTTAAATAGGCCAGGCTGACCGCGCCATCACGGCTAAAGGTGCGGCGTGTCAAACGCAGGCAAGGTTCTGGTTTTTTTAATGCCAAATGCTGGCAGGTAAATTCATCCGGCCAAATCGCTTCCACAATATGTTCGGCTTCGGTGAGTGGGGCGATCTGGCTTAAATACAGGTGCGGGGTGATTTCTTGAAAATCTTGTTTTGTGTATAAGGGCACTTGTTTTGGATTAACGTAACGGGCTTCTAATTGCAGCGGTTGCGCATCCGAAAAATGTACAATCAACGAAAAATACACCGGATCATTGCGTTTTAACCCCAGTGCCGTGGCAACGATGGTTGGGCAGGGTAGCTCGGTAAGCTGAATAAGTTTTGCGCCATAGGCATGACCGCCGCTTTGTACCTCATCGGCAATATTACGAATTTCCAGCAAGGACGATTGTGACTTTAAGGCGGCGACAAAACTGCCCACGCCCTGAGTACGATACAAGATCCCTTGCTCGGTGAGTTCTTGTAAGGCGCGGCGTGCCGTCATCCGGCTGACCGAGAATTGTTCGGCTAGCTCGTTTTCAGAGGGCACTCGGCTATGTTCTGGCCAGGCACCGTTTTCAATTTGGCGCAGCATAAATTCTTTGATTTCGGCAAATTTAGCCATGCAATACCTACTGTGCTGTTCGGATAAAGGTAAGCTCGTATTTTAAAAATAGCGGATTTTGGTTGTATATACAAGTTTTTCGGTTAGACTATTTTACATACGCTGCGACAGTAGGATTTTGGGAGCCTTAGATGATTGAATTTGATGCAGTTTGGATAAATGCTAATTTGGCCACGATGAATAAGAGCACTGAGCATTATGGTGCCATTCAGGATGGCGCCATAGCGGTTAAAGATGGTCTGATTGCTTATGCTGGCCCAAAAGCCGGCTTGCCAGCTTTTGATGCACTAAGCACGCCACTCTATGATGTAGCAGGGCAGTGGGTGTTACCTGGCTTAATCGATTGTCATACGCATTTAGTGTATGCCGGCAATCGTGCTAATGAATTTGAAATGCGCTTGCAAGGTGCCACCTATCAAGAGATTGCTGCTGCTGGGGGCGGTATTGCCAGCACGGTACGGGCAACGCGCGAAGCCAGTCATGAACATTTATTTACGTTAGCGAAAGATCGCTTAAATGCCTTACAAAACGAAGGGGTCACCACGGTTGAGATTAAATCGGGCTATGGCTTAGACTTAGCCTCAGAGCAAAAAATGCTAGAAGTTGCGGCCTTGTTAGATGAGCATCATCCATTAAGTATTGTTAAAACCTTTTTAGGTGCCCATGCTTTGCCGGCTGAGTATAAAGATAATGCCGATGCCTATATTGAACAGGTGTGTCAGATGTTACCTGCGTTGCAACAGCAAGGGCTGGTCGATGCGGTAGATGTATTTTGTGAAGGGATCGGTTTTAGCGTGGCGCAAAGCCGCAAAGTGTTTGCTGCTGCAAAAGCCTTAGGCTTGCCGGTAAAAGCCCATGCTGAGCAACTGTCTAATTTAGGTGGCAGTGCATTAGTGGCAGAGTTCTCGGGCTTGTCGGCCGATCATATTGAGTTTTTAGATGAAGCCGGTGTCGCGGCTATGGCAAAGGCTGGTAGCGTCGCGGTATTACTGCCGGGGGCTTATTACTTCTTGCGGGAAACCCAGTTACCGCCGATTGCTTTACTGCGGCAGTATCAAGTGCCGATGGCGATTGCCAGCGATCTGAACCCTGGTACCTCGCCATTTTGCTCATTACAACTGATGCTGAATATGGCCTGTACCTTGTTTCGCTTAACCCCAGAAGAAGCCCTGCTTGGCGTAACGCGACATGCTGCCAAGGCCTTGGGATTAAATGACCGTGGTGTTTTGGCTGCCGGCATGCGCGCTGACTTTGGTTGTTATGCCATTAGCCAACCGGCTGAGCTGTGCTATCAATTTGGCGTCAAGCCACTGCGCCAGTTGGTGATTGGCGGTAACATCTGCCGTTTGAGTTAGCTTGCTCTACGTAACATTTAAAGTGGCCAATACCGCAATTACCCGCCCTAATAAGCTGAAATAACCGCAAGTTTTTATTTTTCGGTTATTTCAGTAACGCGTTAAGTGTTATTGGCAGCCTTTCGCGTGTAAAAAAGCTTGTACCAACTGGCTTAACACTTGGCCGCAATGATTTATGCCTGCAGCAAGCCCAGCAGGATGCTGTGCGGGGGCGGCTTCCGCGAGATGCAAGTAGGCAGTATTGGGCAGTTTAGCCAATTGATACACTGCTTGCTCTGCTTCAGCAACACTAATACCGCTATAATTTAATGCGCTGGCCGGCATGGCGGTAATGCAATCGGTATCTAACTCTAACGCCAGTGGTATGTTGGCAGTTAATAGTTTATCTAAGGCCCAGTCTATTGCTTGTTGCCAACTGAGGCTTTGTTCAACAAAAATTTGTTGATAGCTTACATATTCAGCATTTGCTTGTTGTAAGGCTGCCAAGCTAGCTGCATTGTTTTTTTGTTGATGCAAGCCTAACACTAAGTAATGGTTTAATAAGCCTTGCGCTTTGGCATAGCTAAAACCATTGCCACTATGCCTACCTTCCAGTGCACGAAAATCTGCATGGGGATCAAGGTTAATGCAATTTACCTTTTGGCCTTTACTGTGACTAAGTGCTTGCAGAAGGGGGAGGGCATTGTTATGGCCACCACCAATGATAATAGGTATAAGCCCTGTAGCTAAGATAGGTTGCACTGCCGCCAGTACGCGGTGGTCTAATTTAGCACAAAGCTCGCGCAGTTGCGCCAGCGCGTCTGGGGTGTTGTTGGTAATATTTACACTTTGTTGTTGCAAATCGGCACAAGCAACTTCACCCAATAGCATAATTCTGCTGGCATCTAATAATTCGTTGCTTTGTAAATTAAGAAATTTACCTAAAAACGCTGACCAACCTTGATCAGCACCAGCAAGCCCACAGTTAGCCCTTGGCCCGAGATCTTCTGGAATACCGAGCAAGACATAACGCCCGCCAGCCGCGAGAAAAGTGTCTAAGTTTTGTGGTAATGATAATGCAGGCTGGCACAAACTAATGGTTTGACCAAGGCGAGTTTCGCCACCGCGACTTTGAAAAAAGGCGCCTAACTGCGCCTTTGTTAAAAACTGTATTGCTGACATCTTTTATTCGATATCCAAGGCTTCTGGTGAAAGTATTATACCGGTGCTGTCTGCATAGAGATGATCACCGGGTAAAAAAGTCACACCTGCAAAGTTAACCGGCACTTCGGTTTCCCCAAAACCGCTGTCGTCAGCGCCAATGGGGATAGCGTTGACCGCTTGGATGCCAATATCAAAATCTTCTAATTCATCTAGGTTGCGCACGCTACCGTAACAAACAATGCCTTCCCAACCATTAGTGGCGGCAAGCGAGGCAAGTTCAGCATCAATCAAGGCGCGGCGGGCGGAACCGCCACCATCAATCAGCAACACCTTACCCACACCATTGTCGGCCAGCATTTGCCTTACCAAGCCATTATCTTCAAAACATTTTACGGTATGGATTATTCCGCCAAAGGAGCGACGACCACCATAATTTGCAAAAATAGGTTCGACCACGTCAACCTGATCCGCATAAAGATCGCATAACTCTGAGGTATTGTATTCCATGTTGTACTCCGCACCGTAATTAGGGATGGCAACAGTATAACTTGCGATGACGTAAGCTCAAGCGGAACTTGAGTTCTTCGGCACTATTAGTTCAGAACGCCCGTTTTTATAAAGAAGGTGGCTGTCATTTTTTCGTCATTAAGTTTTTTTAGGATAGGATGAGATTTCGCACAATAGGGCTGCTGCTATGCTGCTAAAACGTCTGGAATATTGGGATCATGCCTTTTTTTGCCGATTGTTTGCCCGAAGTTCATCACAAGTTATGGCTCGGGGCAGTTATTGGCTTTCTAAAAGTGCTGATGGCCCTTTATATGTTTTACTCGTCTTACTGCTTTTTCTGTTTGAGGTGGCGCAAGCTTGGCAGGTAACTCGGTTATTGTTGGTGGCTTTTGCTATAGAGCTGCCTCTATATCTGTTACTGAAAAATAGTATTAAACGTGCCAGACCCCAGCAAGCGGTCAGTTTACCTCGGATTGTGGCGCATATTATTCCTTCTGATACGTTCAGTTTGCCGTCAGGGCATACTGCAGCCGCCTTTGTGGTGGTCACCAGTTTAAGTTTAATTTATCCGGCGCTGTTATTACCGTTGCTGTTGTGGGGGGCTTTGGTGGGATTATCACGGGTGTTATTGGGAGTACATTTCCCTTTAGATATTTTAGCTGGTATGGCTTTAGGCGTATTATCCAGCTTAGTGGCTGCCAGCTGGCTTGGCGTTTGGTAATTAAACTTAAAACAGGCTTTACAAGGTTTTTATGGCAATACGTGGCTCGCGGCTAGCATTAGCGTGTTTTAATTGCTGTAAATAGTCTTGCCATAGCAGGTGTTGCTTCATGGCTAGCTGTTGTAAATAAGCAAAACTGTACAGGCCGGTATTATGACCATCATCAAATGCCAGCTTTACGGCATAGTGGCCTATTGGCGTGATCTGGGTTATTGCAACATCACGCTTATTGGCAACTAAGATGGGTTTACCATGGCCGCGAACTTCTGCGGAAGGCGAATGCACCCGCAGAAATTCAGCGCTTAAGCTGCTGCAGCTACCGTCGCTGTAGATTAAATCTAACAAGCGACGGCGTTGATGATAATGCAGTTTGCTAAGGCTAACGGCCATTACAGAATAAACCGGCTAAGATCTTCGTCTTGTACCAAGCTACCTAAATGTTGCTCAACATAGGCGCCATCAATACTGATTTGTTGACCTGCATGGTCGGCTGCATCATAAGAAATTTCTTCCAGTAAACGCTCCATCACGGTGTATAAACGTCTGGCACCGATATTCTCAGTGGTTTCGTTGACTTGAAACGCTGCCGCCGCAATACGTTTTATACCGTCATCAGTAAACTGTATTTGCACCCCTTCAGTGGCTAACATAGCGCGTGACTGTTCAGTCAATGAAGCTTTCGGCTCAGTTAAAATACGCTCAAAATCTGCAGCGGTTAAGGCTTCTAACTCCACACGAATTGGCAAGCGGCCTTGCAGTTCTGGTACTAAATCAGAAGGCTTGCTCATCTGAAAAGCACCTGAAGCAATAAACAGAATATGGTCAGTTTTCACCATGCCATGTTTAGTATTAACGGTACAGCCTTCAATCAACGGCAGTAGATCGCGCTGCACGCCTTCACGGGAAACATCAGGACCGCTGGTCTCGCCACGCTTACAGATCTTATCGATTTCATCTAAAAATACGATGCCATTTTGTTCCACCGCTTCCAAAGCTTCCGCTTTCAATTCTTCTGGGTTGACCAGTCGTGCAGCTTCTTCTTCAATCAGCTGTTTAAATGCATCTTTGATTTTCAGCTTACGCTTTTTCTTTTTTTCGCTACCCAAGCTCTGAAACATACTTTGCAGTTGCGAGGTCATTTCTTCCATACCCGGTGGGGCCATAATTTCCACACCAATAGGGCCTTGTGCTAGCTCTAGTTCGATTTCTTTATCATCTAGCTGGCCTTCGCGCAGCTTTTTGCGAAAAATCTGTCGGGTGTTGGAATCGGTGCTACTTTTCTCTGTTTCACCCCAAGCATCTTTGGGTTTAGGCAGTAACGCATCCAAAATTCGCTCTTCAGCTGCTTCTTCAGCACGAAAGCGATTTTTAGCGATGGCTTGTTCACGGAACATTTTAACGGCGCTATCGGTAAGGTCACGGATAATACTTTCGACTTCCTTACCCACATAGCCCACTTCAGTAAATTTGGTCGCTTCGACCTTGATAAAAGGCGCATTGGCTAATTTTGCTAAGCGTCGAGCGATCTCCGTTTTACCTACGCCAGTTGGGCCTATCATTAAAATATTCTTTGGCGTCACTTCTTGACGTAACGCTGGATCTAATTGCATGCGGCGCCAACGGTTACGTAACGCAATGGCGACGGCTTTTTTGGCTTTATTCTGGCCAATTATGTGGCGATCCAGCTCGTGGACAATTTCTCTTGGCGTCATATCAGACATAGATTACCTGCTTATAATTCTTCAATAGTCTGGTGGTGATTGGTATAAACGCAAATATCACCGGCAATTTTCAGGCTTTTTTCCACGATATCACGGGCACTCAGCTCAGTATTTTGTAATAAGGCGGTGGCTGCAGACTGTGCAAAAGGCCCGCCGCTACCGATTGCGATCAGATCATGCTCTGGCTGAATCACATCACCATTACCGGTAATGATTAATGAGGTATTGGCGTCGGCTACGGCGAGTAATGCTTCCAGTTTGCGCAGCATGCGATCGGTGCGCCAATCTTTGGCTAGCTCTACTGCAGCTCGCATTAAATGGCCTTGATGCATCTCGAGTTTAGCTTCAAAACGTTCGAATAAGGTGAAAGCGTCGGCAGTACCACCAGCGAAACCCGCGAGAACTTTATTGTGGTAAAGACGACGGACTTTACGGGCGTTACCTTTCATGACGGTATTGCCCAAAGAAACCTGACCATCACCGCCAATAGCAACATGACCATTGCGGCGCACAGATACGATAGTTGTCATTTAAAAATGCCCTATGGCGAATTAACCTAGGGCATAAATAGGGATGAGATATTCGCTTTTCAAGTCCAGTTGCGAACCTGACAGGTATTAATACCCATTTGACGCAGTTTGTTCATATCAACTGTTGCAGCGCGGCGGGATTCGTATGGGCCCAAAATGACTCTAAACCACACGCCATTACTGCCTTCTGTTCTGCGCACATCGGCAGTAATACCCGCAAAGGCAATTTGTGCCTTCATCGCTTCAGCTTGAGGCTGTTGCCGGAAAGAACCACATTGGAGTTGAGCCGGGCCGCTGCGGCGTTGCTCGGTCACTTCTACGGTGATTTGCTTATTTTCAAGCTCTTCAATATATTGATAAGGCTCAGAAACGGGCTTGGGTGGCAGTTCGTCTTTAGGCTTGGTTTGCACAGGCGTTGGCTGAGCAATCACAGCTTCGTTACTTACCGGTGTTTGTTGCCGTAAAAACCATAAACCATAGATAAATATTGCCAAGGTCACACACGTCAGGGCGATTAATAGCCAAGGCTTAGAGTGCGCAGTCTGAGCGCTATTGCTGCGACGAGTTCTTTGCTTGGTGTTACCCTTATTGGCCGGTTTCGGGCGACTGGCGCGCACATAATCTTTTTGTGGCATAACGACTGTCTAAATTCCTACTAAATACGTTAATCGCTTAGGGCCTTGATATTCTACGCGGTTCAACAAAAAAGGAAATACGTTAACTAGGGCGTGTTGACCTTGCGGATGAGATTTTGTTGGTCTGGCAGGATTAACTCAAATCTACCGCGTCGATATCCAGTTGCCATTTTATTTTTCGGCTTAGCGGCCAGCGCGTTAATTCGGGTAGCAGCTGTTGTATCGCGTGATGCAAGGCCGGTCGTTGCCGACTATAAAGATGTAACTGCCAGCGATACTTGCCTGCTTTGCGTTCTAGAGGTGACAGCAAGGGGCCCATCAATTGTAGCGTGGGATCTGCTCTTAGTGCATCGGCAATAGCTTGGAGCCATTGTTGGCAAAGTTCGCTTTGTAACGCTTCGGCACGAAACAGCGCTAAGTGCTGGTAAGGTGGTAAAGCCGTTTGCTGCCTTTCCAGTAAGGCGCTGCGGGCAAAAGAGGCATAACCATTCTGAATAATATCTTGTAATAAAGCATGCTCTGGATGCTGGGTTTGTAACAGCACTTTACCCTTATCATGACCTCGGCCAGCCCTTCCTGCTACTTGTGTTAATAATTGTCCAAGCTGTTCAGGCGCGCGAAAGTCAGCACTGTATAAGGCGCCATCGACGTCGACAATAACGACCAAGGTAACAAAAGGAAAGTGATGGCCTTTTGCCAGCATTTGCGTGCCAAGGATTAAGCGGGCACCTGCTTGATTGATATCTTCAAGTAACACCCCTAAAGCGCCTTTGCGACGGGTGCTATCACGATCGAGTCGGGTCACGGGGGTGTTGGGAAATAACAGCTGTAAATGCTCTTCTAATTGCTCCGTACCCTGACCTACTGGGGCGAGACGTGAGCTGCCGCAATGGCCGCACTGTTTAGGAATAGGTCTGCTTGCGCCACAATGATGACATAGCAGCTGCTTGCTATGTTTATGATAAGTTGTAAAAGCGCTACAGCGCCGGCACTCCGTTAGCCAGCCGCATTCTTGGCAGCTTAGCGCTGGCGCAAAACCGCGGCGATTTAAAAATAGCATCACCTGTTTACCCAGGCTGAGTTGTTGACGAATTTGCCTGATACTACTGTCGGCCAACCCGAATTGCAGTTGCTGTTGTTTTAAATTGATTAGCTCAAATGCTGGCATGGCTTGGCCACCCGCCCGCTTGTTTAGCAGCAAATGACTAAAGCGACCTTGCTGGGCATTATAAAGTGATTCTAAACTGGGTGTGGCGGTACCAAGTAATATCGGGCAATTTTCTAGCGCTGCGCGTTTAATCGCTAAGTCGCGAGCATGATAGCGAAAGCCCTCTTGTTGTTTTAGCGATAAATCATGCTCTTCATCAATGATGATCAGGCTTAGTTTTTGAAAGGGTAAAAATAACGCTGAGCGAGTACCAATAACAATAGCCGCACTGCCACTGGCGGCATTAAGCCAACAATTTAGCCGCTCACCATCACTTAAATTAGAATGCCAAGCAAGCACGGGAACGTTAAAGCGTTGAGTAAATCGTTGCAGTGTTTGCGGCGTTAACCCTATTTCTGGTAATAGCAATAAAACCTGCTCACCACGTTCCAGTAAAGGGGCAATACACTGTAAATAGACTTCGGTTTTGCCTGAGCCCGTCACACCCTCTAATAAGAATGTCCGAAAACGTCCCTGAGCTTGTTGCACGGCTGTAACCGCCAGAGCTTGGTCCAACGTGAGCTGTAATGCGGGTTGGGCTAAACCTTGGAAAAGGTAAGGTTGCCGCGGTAACGGGATGCGTTCAACCAAAGCTTTATCCAGTAAGGCTTTTAAAGCGGTTCGCGAGTGTTGAGAAAGTAATGCTGTTTCATTTAACATGCCTTGTTGTAGGCTTTGCCATAGCGCGAGTTGCTTGGCTGAGCGTTTAAAATCAGCTGCATTACAGACTTGTCCGATCGCCGTTAACCGGTAGCCCGTCAATTCATAAGCTGAGAGTTCTCGTCCTTCGCGGAGCAGGGCGGGTAACGCTGCCGTTAGTACTTCTCCCAATGGATGATGATAATAATCAGCCGCAAAGCTGAGTAGCTGTCTCAGCCGTTCTGATAATACAGGGTGGTATTCTATCACCGCGCTAACTGGCTTCAGTTGTGTCAGTTCATAGGGGCTATCTGGATTAAATTGCCAGACCACGCCGATCAACTCGCGTTTACCAAAAGGCACTCGAACCCGACAGCCTTGGCTAACCTGAATATCATCTGGCAGCAGATAATCAAAATGCTGACGAAGCGGCAGGGGTAAAGCAACACGAATAACAGGCACAACAGTTTCCAGAACAGATGCATAGAGGTATCAGTTTAAGTAACCGCCAGCGCCTTGCCAAGTAAAAGAAAAAATCCGGCTTTTTTGAGATCGACAATTGCAACTTGATTGGCTATCCATTAAACTACGCGCCCTAATTTAACTGTAATTTCGTATGGTGTTTGGCATCAAAGATATGACCAAATAGCGATACGGCCCAATGAGGTAATCCATGAAACCAGGTATTCACCCAGAATATAAAGAAATTACTGCTACTTGTACTTGCGGTAATTCATTCAAAACACGTTCAGCAATGTGTAAAGACATTCACTTAGACGTGTGTTCTGCTTGCCACCCATTTTACACAGGCAAACAGAAAGTGTTAGACGTAGGTGGTCGTGTAGATCGCTTCAAAAAGCGTTTCTCTGTTTTGGGCAACCGTTAATCGTTGTCGGAACATAAAAAAACCGGAGCTGAGTCTCCGGTTTTTTTTATTCATCCAGTGGGTAGCGGCTATAAATGTGAATGCTTTGGTTGTTTTCAGGTTTTCGATTGGTTAACTTGAACAGAAGCTGTTCTGCATTATCAAGTAGATATTGGGCATCAAATATATGTTGTTGGACTAAAAAACCGTACCCTAACCAGTGAGCCATTAGATTAATTGCCATAGGATCGCGTTTTTTTAACCCTAAATTCAAATAGCGGAGTGCTTGCCCAGTATTTTGTTCGACCCCTTCACCAAGAGCGTAGGCTAATGCAACGTGTGCCGCTGCGTCACTGCGTTCTGCACGTGCTGCTCTAAAAGATCGTCTTAATGCTGTAATAAGCTCCGTGTTATCATTACCTAGTTTCGGCAATGGTTCATGGGTAACTGCGATAGCGTTTTTGGGCAATAGCAGCGAGCAAATAATAAAGCTAATAGTGAATATAATATTACGTGAATAAGCCATTATTAATATTGCATAGTTAATTACTGGTAAATGACATGTATTGTAGTTGGTTTTTTATAGCTGGCAAGTTTCACTTAGATTTTGTGTAAAACTTTGTGAGTTTATGTTGATTTTTTAGCGAGTGCAGCCCTTTTTTTCTTAGACAGTTGGTAAAATTAGTAACAAATAGCAGTCTGGAGCTATTGGTGTCTGAGCACTTTCTTGATATAACAGTGTTAGAATAATACTAAAGTCGTAATAGCTTAATAATAATGCTGGTACGTCCAGCTCGATTTTAGTGTTTTTCCAAAACAGAGCTCATTAGAATGAGCCGCTTTTCGGTTTGCAGTATAACAAAAACCATGCAACCGCAGTTTGTACCTGCTTTAATTACTCAGGAAAAATAGAATGTCAGATTTCAGAGAACAAGCCCTACGTTACCATGCTGAACCTCGCCCTGGAAAAATCAGTATTGAAATTAGTAAACCTGCTGAAACGGTCACCGATCTTGCTTTAGCTTATAGTCCTGGCGTAGCTGAGCCCGTGCGTGAAATTGCCGCCGATGTTGATAATATCTATAAATATACGGCCAAAGGTAACTTGGTTGCCGTGATTTCTAATGGAACGGCTATTTTGGGTTTAGGCAATCTTGGTCATATGGCATCCAAACCAGTGATGGAAGGCAAAGCCTTGCTCTTTAAACGTTTTGCTAATCTGGACTCTATTGATATTGAGGTTTCTGCCACTGATACAGCAGAATTTATTAATACCGTGGCCAATATTGCAGACACCTTTGGTGGCATTAATTTAGAAGATATAAAAGCACCAGAGTGTTTTGAAATCGAAAAAGCCCTAATACAGCGCTGTAATATTCCGGTTTTTCATGACGATCAGCATGGTACCGCTATTGTTACTGCGGCAGGCATGTTAAACGCTTTAGAGATTCAAGGTAAAGATATTCGCAAAGCCATCATCGTTTGTATGGGCGCCGGTGCTGCGGCTATCGCGTGTATGGAATTACTGATTAAATGTGGCGCTATGCGCGAACACATTTATATGCTAGATACCAAAGGCGTAATTCATACTCGTCGTGAAGACTTAAATCAGTATAAGCAGTTATTTGCGAATAATACCGATAAGAGAACTCTAGAAGATGCTTTAACTGGCGCAGATGTGTTTGTGGGGGTATCAGGCCCTGATGTTTTACCGCCTGCACTCGTTAAATTAATGGCTGATAAGCCAGTGATCTTTGCTTGTTCTAATCCTGATCCGGAAATTAAACCTGAGTTAGCGCATGCGGTACGCGATGATTTGATTATGGCGACAGGTCGCTCTGATTATCCTAATCAGGTGAATAATGTATTGTGTTTCCCATTTATTTTTCGAGGCGCTTTAGACGTGCGAGCCAGTGAAATTAATGACGAGATGAAATTAGCCGCGGTTCAGGCCATTCGCGCTATTGCTAAAGAGCCCGTGCCTCAAGTTGTACTGGCAGCAGCAAAAGTAGGCGCGTTAACCTTTGGTAAGTCTTATATTATTCCTAAACCGATGGATCCACGTTTATTACCGCGAGTTGCACGTGCAGTGGCTGAAGCCGCAGTCGCTTCTGGCGTAGCAAGAATCGCTATGCCAGAAAACTACTACCAAGGCTAACGCTTTTATCGTTAAAAAAACCGCCATTTGGCGGTTTTTTTACTCTTCGTCGCTTTCGGCTTCAATAATAACGGGGATGGGTTTACCCATGCTAGTTAAAATCTGCCGAACTTCTGTTGGAATTTGGTGTGGGTTATCTTTACGTAAGTCTTCATCGGCAGGCAGGGGCTGGCCGGTAAAAGCATGTAAAAACGCTTCGCACAGTAATTCGCTATTGGTGGCGTGCCGCAGGTTATTGACCTGACGACGAGTACGCTCATCCGTTAGCACTTTTAATACGTTCAGCGGAATCGACACGGTGATCTTTTTAACTTGTTCTGATTTTTTGCCGTGTTCCGCGTAGGGGTGAATATATTCACCGTTCCACTTAGCCATAAGGGTCCCTTGTTATTGGTCGAGAAAAGATTGCTCGCGCAAATGCGGAATTTTACTGTTTTATGCGAGACAGTCAAACACTGTGCACTAAATAAACATTATAGACGGCTAAATGGTTTGACATCCAGCTTAAACTGATTATAATTTTAGCCATCTAAACATCTATATGGATTCAATATGACTAGACGTCATCCTGCTACTATTGCTGCTCGTGCTGGCATTGCCGAAGATACTGCGTTCGGTGCTGTAACACCGCCCATTTACTTAACCTCAACTTATGAGCTTGAGGCTTTTCGTCAGCCGGGACCTTATGATTATTCTCGTTCAAATAACCCAACCCGAGATGTGTTAGCAGAGGCGTTAGCTGAGTTAGAAGGTGGCGCTAAAGCGATCATAACTAATACTGGTATGTCGGCATGTTTACTCGCTCTACAATTGTTAAAACCGGCAGATACCCTAGTGTTTCCTCATGATTGTTATGGTGGCAGTTATCGGCTTTTTATCAATCTGTCGCAACGGAAACAGGCTTTTAATATTCAGATTGTGAATTTTCAACAGCCTGATTGGGCGGAGCAAGTTCAAGCTGCCTCGCCTGCGATGATTTGGTTGGAAACCCCCAGTAATCCCTTGTTACAGGTGACGGATATTCAAGCGGTGTGTCAACTAGCCCAAAAGTTGCAAGCGAAGGTTGTGGTTGATAACACCTTTTTATCCCCCGTATTGCAGCAGCCTCTGCTACTGGGCGCTGATCTTGTGGTGCATTCCACCACGAAATACATCAATGGCCATAGTGATATCATCGGTGGTGCGCTGATCGCTAAAGATGCTGCGATTGGCGATGAGTTAAAATGGTGGGGAAATTGTCTTGGCTTAACCGGCGGGGCCTTGGATGCGTATCTCACCTTACGCGGTTTAAGAACGCTAAGCCCACGGATCCGATTACAAGAAGCCAATACCGTCGCAGTTGTCGATTTTTTGGCTGCTCATCCTTTAGTTAAAAAGGTTTATTACCCGGGCTTACCAGCACATCCAGGTCATGCTATTGCCAAAGCGCAACAACATGGCTTTGGTGCTATGTGCAGCTTTGAGCTAAACGCCGAGCCAGACTATCTGCATGATTTTTTTGCGGCATTACAGTATTTCACCTTGGCCCAATCGTTGGGTGGTACTGAAAGTTTAATTTGTCATCCGGCAACCATGACGCATGCCTCCATGGATGCAGCTGCTCAAGCTCGCGCAGGTATCAGTGCGACTTTAGTACGGTTATCCGTGGGTATAGAAGATATTAGCGATTTAATTGCTGATTTAGAGCATGCATTACAACAAGTTGCTCTGCGACTAACTGTTTGATTTAGGATTTTTTATGACATCGAATCTTGCTTTTGTTTCGCAGCAAGCCGCTAAGCTGCCTGTGTTATCTGTGGTTGTTGCCGGTACTGGTAATGTTGGCACGGAATTTATAAGTTTATTTCAACGTCAGCAGCAACGTTTGGCCAGTCGCGTCAATTTGCAGCTTGCCGGCGTATTTAATTCTAGAAAAGCATTACTTTCCCCTGAAATTGATGCTACTGATTGGCAAACTGGTTTGGCGAATGCTGAGCATTACCAGTCAGCAGACGTACTGGCTTATTTGGCAAAATTACCCGCACCGAAAGTGTTAATCGATATTACGCCAAGTCAGGATTTTGCGCGCCAGTATCCTGCTTTTATCGCGGCAGGTTGCCATATTATCAGTGCTAATAAACAAGGCGTAACACTACCGGGACAGGAGTATCAAGGTATTCTCTCTGCTTTAAAACAGCAGCATTTAAACTGGTTTAGCAATACGACGGTTGGAGCTGGTATTCCGGTTCAAAGAGTGCTGCAAGAGTTACAGCAAAGTGGCGATCATATTTTACAAATTAGTGGGGTATTTTCAGGGACTTTATCCTGGTTGTTATGCAGTTATGATGGTAGCAAGCCTTTTTCTGAGTTTGTGCTAGAGGCGCAGTCACTCGGCTATACTGAACCCGATCCACGTGATGATTTATCAGGTAAAGATGTACAACGTAAATTATTAGTATTAGCGAGAGAGTTAACACTCCCCTTGGAACTAACCGACATAACACTAGAGCCGTTACTACCGGCAGGTGCCGAACTTGGCTCTTGGGATGATTTTTGGCAGAACAGAGCGATTTTAGATCAGTTAATCTTGGCAAGGTATCAACAAGCCACTGCCGAAGATAAAGTGCTGCGTTATGCCGCAACTCTCAACTTGCAACATGACCAAGCTCAAGCTGCAGTGAAATTAGTGGCTGTAGCAAAAAGTGATCCTCTGGCTGCCTTGGCGCCCTGTGACAATATGTTTGTGATTGAGTCGCACTGGTATCAGCAGAATCCATTGGTATTAAAAGGACCAGGGGCTGGGCGGCAGGTAACGGCAGGTGGTTTACATGCAGATCTGGCGGTGCTTGCGCATCATGTTGAACTCCGTGCAACCGCTAAATAAGTCGTTAAAACCTTTATTAAGTGCAGACTAATGCAGAGCCGCTTGGCAAAGCGGCTTATTTTCAGGTAGTCTTAGTTTAGAATTAGCTTAGCAACTCGCTACTAACCGGAACTGCTGAATGCCTTTGTTGTATTTGCGTTATTTATGCTTATCTCTAGCTTGTTGGTGTTTATTGTTTATACCAACAGTTGCTCTTGCGCTATCTACCTCCAGCACTGCAGTACCCTCCTTAGACAATTACTTTAAAGAAAGCCTTAACACCCGTCATGGTTTACCTCACAATTCGATAAATGCGTTAGCGCAAACTGCCGATGGTTACCTGTGGTTTGGTACTTGGGAAGGCGTTGCCCGTTATAATGGTCGGGAATTCCGAATTTTTGACCGCAGTCCGGAAACTGGCTTACCTGATGTTGGTGTCAGAACATTTCATCTAGATCGGCATGGTAGTCTTTGGATCGGCGGTTCTCGCGGGGGGGTGGTGCAGGTTAGTGCCGGGCAATGGCAGGCTTTTGAACCGCTTGGAGTGCTGATTAATCGTCTGTTACTTGATTCTAAAGATCGGTTATGGATAGCCACCGAGGGCAATGGGCTCTTTATGCAAGAGCAAACAGGTGAACGTTTTCAGTATTTACGGCAGCAGGGTTTGCCGTCTGAACAAGTTCATAGCCTAATTGAAGATCAGCAAGGTCGTATTTGGGTTGGGACCTCAGATGGTTTAGTTTATCTTGATGAGCAGCTGAATATCCAAGCCGTTGCGCCGCAGTCATATAATAATATTCCGGTATTTGCATTAGCCATTAATGAAAAAGACCAGCTGCTGGTTGGCACTGAGCGGGGCTTATTTCTTTCTAGCTCGATTGAGGATGAGCCTATTACGCTGCTGGCTAATGTACCTATTTCTGCGTTATTGTTTGAAGATAACGATGTACTATGGATCGGTACTATTGACCGTGGTTTATTTCGGCAACATGCTGGTATTACGGAACAGCTGACAATCCAACAAGGCTTACCTAACAACCGTATCTTAGCGTTATTGCTTGATGCGGAGAAAAATTTATGGGTAGGGACAAATGGTGGTGTATTCCGGCTAAGGGATGCGCCCTTCAGCACTTTTACTACAGGGCATGGTCTTGCTGATAACTATGTTCGCTCAGTGTTATCGCATTCTGATGGTTGCATGTATATAGGTACTAGTCGAGGTTTAAACCGCTACTGTGCTGGTAAGATAGAGACTATCGATTTAAGTTCGGTAAGTATTGGCCAGTCTGTATTAAGCTTAGCGGAAGGCTCCGAGCAAAGCCTCTGGGTCGGCACTTATGCTGATGGTTTGATTGAGCTAAAACAGGGCAACATTACGCGTCATTTTAACGCTGACAAGGGGTTGTTAGCTAATGAGGTCAGGTCAGTGTTGCCATTAGCGAATGGCACAATTTGGGTTGGCACCGCACTGGGTGCTAGCCGGATTGATGCCGAAGGCATCGTCAGCTATGGAAAGGCAGACGGTTTACCCAGCCCTTTTGTGATGGCTTTGTACCAAAGTGAGGCTGGCGAAATCTTTATCGGTACTGGCACTGGGGTTGCAGTCTTTCGCAACAATGTCTTTCATATGCTTGATTTTTCCTCCTTAGATAATGCTGACTATGCTTTCGGTTTCACTGAGGACATAGCTGCGGGCATCCTTTGGATGACAACGGATAGAGGCTTGATTGCTTACGATTTAGCCTCAGGCCGTATGTCTATGATTGGTCGGGCGCAAGGTATGCCTTTTGATAAGCTATTCCAATTGGTGCTAGACCAGCATGGCTATTTTTGGATTAGTAGTAATCGAGGTGTACTACGAATAAACCGTGCAGATGCCTTAGATGTTATTTCAGGTAAACGACAGCACGTTACCTATGAGTTATTTGGTGAAAGTGATGGTATGGCAAGCTCTCAGGCTAATGGTGGTTCAGCTAAAGCGGCGGCTTTACATCATGATGGTTCTGTTTGGGTTGCCACATCGATTGGTGTTAGTCGAGTTCAACCTTTGCGTTTGCAGCAGTTTGCAAAATTACTGCCGCCAGTGGTGATTGAAAACTTAGTAGTAGATGGTGTCAAACAACGCCTTGCAGATGTGCAGCCGTTACCCGCAGGCACTAATCGTGTTGAGATTCATTATGCCGGCTTAGGTTATATTATGTCAGAGCGTATTCAGTACCGAACTTTACTGGAAGGGTTTGATCAAGATTGGGTGCTGCGAACGACTTATACTGCCGCTGAGTATACTAATTTACCGCCAGGCTATTATCGTTTTAGGGTAAGTGCTGCCTATCCGGGGGGCAGCTGGAGTCAGAATGAAGCGAAGTTATCCTTCGAAATTCAGCCGCACTTATGGCAGCGTGGTTGGTTTCAATTACTCATTTTGTTCGTTTTATTTGCGGCAATTTTTATGCTGGTTCGTTGGCGCTTAAGCAGCTTAAAACGGAATGAAATACGATTACTAAAATTAGTCTCTGAACAAACCTTGGAGTTGCAAATACTGGCCAAGCAAGATGCCTTGACCGGATTAGCAAATCGCCGCGCTTTTGATGAAGTGCTGCAAAAAGAATATCAACGCGCATGCCGTTCAAACTCTCCACTTTGTTTAGCCTTGTTAGATGTTGATCATTTTAAACAAGTGAACGATAAACTCTCTCATGCTATGGGTGATGAGGTGTTAAAGCGAATTGCGACGCTGCTTAAGCAGCAAAGTCGCAGTATTGACTTGGTTGCCCGATGGGGTGGGGAAGAGTTTGTTATATTATTTCCAGACACCAGTCTGGCAGCTGCAGCAGAAGTGTGTGAGCGGTTAAGAGAAAAACTCGAAAAATGTGATTTTAGTGAGCTATCAGCTGATTTGAGTATGACCATCAGTATTGGCTTAACTTCCAATGCCAAGCTGGAATTGGCGCAAATGTTACTTAGTGCAGATCATGCTTTATATCGAGCTAAACGCGAAGGCCGAAATCGAGTCATCCTCTCCGATCAGTAACTGGATAATAATTCACAAAAATAGCATAATAATTCTTGATTGTGCATGCCCTTCGTTCTACACTAGCCCTCGATTTGTGCTATAACTGTTAGCCTGTTTGCATTCTGAAGAGTGGTTCATGTCAGTAGATCATCAAGATACTAAAATTCGCAGCGCCGTCTTAGGTGCTGCTGGTTACAGCGGTGCCGAGCTGTGTGCTTTACTTACGGCCAATCCTTATTTTGAGCTGAGTTATGCCTTTGCCTCTGCTGGGCGTGTCGCTGAGCCTTTCGCAAATTTATATCCAAGATTTCAACAGCAAATCGATATCCTGGTTGAGCCTTGGTCAGATACATTAATCGATAGTTTAGCGATCGACGTGGCCTTTTTAGCCTTACCGCACGAAGCCAGTGAAGAAATTGCCCCTAAGCTGCTAGCGAAAGGTATTAAGGTGTTCGATTTATCCGGTGCCTTTCGTTTAAAACAGCCCGAACTCTATCCACAATATTATGGCTATGCCCATCAGCATCCCGAGCTGTTAGAACAAGCCGTTTATTCACTTATGGAATGGCAAACTGGCCCGCTGGGTGATTTGGTTTCAGTGCCAGGTTGTTATCCCACCGCCTGTTCTCTGGCGTTATTACCAGTGTTAAAAGGCAATTTAGTCGCGGATGATTGTATTCCGGTTATTAGTGCTACCAGTGGTGTATCTGGCGCTGGTCGTAAAGCGAGTTTAACGACCTCATTTTGTGAAGTGGGTTTGAATGCTTATGGCTTTTTTAAACACCGCCATCGTCCGGAAATTGAACAAAACTTGGGTCGCAAGGTGGTATTCACGCCACATCTGGGCAATTTTAAACGCGGTATTTTGGCAACCTGTGTGGTGAATTTAAAAGCAGGGGTAACGCCTGAGCAAGTTAATGCAGTCTTTGCTGAGGCTTATCAACATAAGCCACTCATTCGGTTTAGCAGCAAATCCCCGAATGTCGCCGATGTGGCAGGTACGCCCTTCTGTGATCTGTACTGGCAGCAAGATGGTGAACAATTAGTGATTATGTCGGCCATTGATAATTTGTTAAAAGGTGCTGCTGCCCAAGCAATGCAGGCCGCCAATGTCAGATTCGCTAAGCCGGAAACCGCCGGTTTATTACCAGGAGCCTTACTATGAAGCCGGTCGTGCTGAAAATGGGCGGTCGTTTATTACAGGATCGTAATGCACTGGATGCTTTACTGGCGGTATGTGCCAGCATTAAACAGCAACGGCCCGTTATTCTGGTGCATGGTGGTGGCGATCAGGTTGATCAATGGCTGGCGAAATTTGGCTTTACTACCGAAAAAATTGATGGTCAGCGCGTGTCCCCTGCCGAGCAAATGCCGGTGATTACCGGTGCCTTAGATGGCGCGGTAAACGCGGAAATGGTCAGTCGCGCCATGTTACAGGGCTTAAAGCCGGTGGGCTTAAACCTCTCTGCCGGTAATGCCTGCCAGTTTACGGTTAATACCCAGCTGGGTGCTGTGGGTATTGCTAAGCCGGCTGATGCTACCTTACTTAATGTGCTCCTCGCTGAGGGCTTTACCCCCGTGTTTAGCTCTATTGGTATTGGTAGCGAAGGGCAATTATTAAATGTGAATGCCGATTTAGCCGCTGCTGCGATTTGCCAATTAGTCAAAGGCCAGTTGGTATTACTGACTGATGTGCCGGGAATTTTGGATGGCAATATGCAGCTTATTCCTGAGCTTTCAACGGAGCATGCCGCACAGTTAGTGGCACAAGGCGTAATTAAAGGCGGTATGAAAGTTAAGTTAGATGCTGCCTTAGACACTGCTGCAGCGCTTAAAAGCAATATCGTGGTGGCTGGGTGGCAGAACCCAGACGATCTGATGAACCTGATGCAGGATAAGCCCGTGGGCACCTGTATTTTGTACTAACCCAGGCGCCAAAGGCGCTTTAGCAATAAGGATACCGCTTAGCGGATAACGCGTGTTTTATGAGTAAATTAACCCAGCTGCTATGTTTAGCTGAACTGGATCAAGCACAATTGTCAGCGTTGTTAGATCTGGCAATTAAGATCAAACAACGTCCGCAAGATTACCAAACTGCCTTAAAAGGGCGCAGTATTGCGCTGCTGTTTGAGAAGCCATCACTGCGAACCCGTGTCAGCTTTGATGTGGGGATCAATAAATTAGGTGGCCATAGCGTTTACCTCGATTTACAAAACGGTGCTATGGGCGTGCGTGAGTCAGTGGAAGATTTTGGTAGCAATCTGGCGTGCTGGACCGATGCCATTGTGGCGCGGGTTTACTCACAAAAAACCTTAGTGCAATTATCGCTAAGCAGTAAAAAGCCGGTGATTAATGCCTTAAGCGATCTTTATCATCCTTGCCAAGCCTTAGCCGATTTATTAACGCTAAAAGAGCAATTCGGTGATTTGAGCAAGGTGCATTTGGCCTTTGTCGGCGATGGTAATAATGTCTGTCATTCTTTAATGCTAGGTGCGGCCATTATGGGAATGGATTTAACGGTGATCACGCCACAAGGTTTTGGCCCAGATGCGCATGTGCTGCTAAAAGCACAGGAAATGGCGCGGCAAAGTGGTGCTAAATTAACCTTAAGTCAGCATGTGTCTTCTGCTGCGGGTGCTGATGCTATCTATACCGATACGTGGTTATCGATGGGTACCCGAGCCGATCCGGCATTAATTGAGCAGTTGTTTAGTCCTTATCAAATCAACACTGCAGTAATGCAGCGTTTAGCCGTAAAACATTTTATGCATTGTTTGCCGGCACATCGCGGTCAGGAAGTAACCAGCGAAGTGCTAGACAGTGAGTACTCTTTGGTATTGCAGCAAGCCGAAAACCGGATGCATGCACAAAATGCCGTTTTAGTCAGTTTATTTAGTTGAGGTTGTGATGAGCGTGAGTAACGTTAAAAAAGTTGTTTTGGCCTATTCAGGTGGTTTAGATACCTCGGCTATCGTGCCTTGGTTAAAAGATAACTATAACTGTGAAGTTATCGCCTTTGTAGCCAATGTGGGTCAAGGCGATGAAGAGCTCGCCGGCGTAGAAGAAAAAGCCATTAAATCGGGCGCCAGTAGCTGTTATGTAGTTGACCTGCGCGAAGAGCTGGTGAATGAAGTGATCTTCCCAACATTGAAAACCGGTGCCGTATATGAAGGCCAGTACCTGTTAGGTACCTCTATGGCGCGGCCAGTTATTGCCCGTGCTCAGGTTAAATTAGCCCTGGAGCTCGGCGCAGATGCGCTTTGTCATGGTTGTACTGGTAAAGGTAACGATCAAGTGCGTTTTGAAGGCGCTTTTGCGGCGCTGGCACCACAATTAAAAGTAATTGCCCCATGGCGCGAGTGGGAGTTTAATTCCCGTCAATCGCTGTTAGATTATTTAGCCGAAAAGCAAATTCCTACTACGGCT
>CAZNXI010000015.1:0-33198 GCA_964577005.1 uncultured Rheinheimera sp. | reverse complement strand
TTTGATGGTTCATCTATTACTGGCTGGAAAGGCATCAACGATTCAGACATGATCTTACTCCCTGATGCATCAAGCGCTGTGTTAGATCCTTTCTTTGAAGAAACCACATTAAATATTACTTGTGATGTGATCGAACCAAGCACTATGCAGGGTTATGATCGCGACCCGCGCTCTATTGCCAAGCGCGCAGAAGAATACTTAAAGTCTACTGGTATTGCCGACACCGTGCTGTTTGGCCCAGAACCAGAATTCTTTATGTTTGATGATGTACGTTTCCACACTGACATGGCAGGTTCCTTCTTTAAATTAAACTCTTCAGAAGCCGCCTGGAACTCAGGTACTGCCTACGAAGACGGCAACAAAGGCCACCGCCCTGGCGTAAAAGGCGGTTACTTCCCATTACCACCAGTAGATTCAGGCCATGATATCCGTAGTGCTATGTGTATGGTACTGGAAGAAATGGGCCAGGTTGTTGAAGCTCACCACCATGAAGTGGCGACTGCCGGTCAAAACGAAATTGCTACTCGTTTCAATACTTTAACCAAGAAAGCGGACGAAATTCAGCAGTTAAAGTATGTTATTCACAACGTGGCGCATATGTACGGCAAAACCGCTACCTTTATGCCAAAACCACTAGTTGGCGATAATGGCTCAGGTATGCACTGTCACCAATCATTGGCAAAAGATGGCGTAAACCTGTTTGCCGGTGATAAATATGCTGGTTTATCAGAAATCGCCCTGTACTATATTGGCGGTATTATCAAACATGCCAAGGCCTTAAATGCCTTTACTAACCCGTCTACTAACTCGTACAAACGTTTAGTACCACACTTTGAAGCGCCGGTAATGCTGGCCTATTCTGCCCGTAACCGTTCTGCTTCAATTCGTATTCCTTTGGTACCAAGTGCTAAAGCACGTCGTATCGAGTGTCGTTTCCCAGATCCAGCAGCAAACCCTTACCTGGCTTTCACTGCGCAGTTAATGGCGGGTATTGATGGTATTCAAAATAAGATCCACCCTGGCGATGCTATGGATAAGGATTTATACGATTTACCAGCTGAAGAAGCCGCAGGGATTCCTCAGGTTGCAACCTCATTAGATGAAGCACTAAATGAATTAGACAAAAATCGCGCTATTTTCACAAAAGGCGGCGTAATGTCTGATGGTATGATCGATGCTTATATCGCCATTAAACGTGCTGAATCCCGTAAAGTGTCGATGGCGGTTCATCCCCTTGAGTTTGAACTGTATTACAGCGTTTAATTTAAAGTACTGATATATATACTCTAGTAATTAAAATGCTGGATATAAATTTAAAACAAAAGCTCACTTCGGTGAGCTTTTTTTGTAGAAAAGTTACTAATTACCAGCTAAAGTTAACACAACGTCAGGACGACTTACTTAAGGATTCATCAGCCGATGAGACTGCTCTGGTTAATTTTTAGTGTGCAACTCTTAGTTCTATTTCCGGCAACAGTCGCTGCACAGGAAAAAAAAATCTATGTTAGCCGGGATGCTAACGGTATATTAGTTTTCTCTGATAGCCCAACGCCAGGCTCAGAGGAAGTGAGTTTTAAGGTTAAGCCAAACCTGATGGAAGCAACAGAAGTCAGATTTCCAGAGAGAAAAGCGCCAACACCAGAAACTTATAATGTTGAAATACTACAACCTGAACATCAGGGCACAGTTCGAGACAACACGGGCTCTGTATATATTTCAGGTAGAATTACACCGCGTTTCCAACGTGGTTTTCGCGTAAGACTTCTCCTAAATGGCACGCCACACGGCGACCCTAAAAGCAGCACAGCCTTTGTACTGAGAGATATTGAGCGTGGTGAGCATACCCTTCAACTTGAATTGCTTGATCAAAGCGGCAAGCTAATTGCAACAAGTCAGATAACGACTTTCTATTTACATAGAGCAAGCTTAATTACACCAAAATAGTGCATAGTAAGTGAAATTCTGCTTTTTGCGGGATACACTTTCTTCCCGAGGCACTTTTTTGGTGCAAGAGGAAAAGTTATGCCCCAAGATTCATGCAACAACGCTTTGGTAGATCAACTCACTACTGCTGTACTGTTATTGGATCAGCAGCTAAATGTACGTTACTTTAATACCGCAAGCTGTGCAGTTTTAGGGCTCGGTGAAAAACGCCTAAAGCAACAGTATTTTCCCGGTTTATTCCAACACCTTGAAATGAAGGCCAGCCATTTACAGCATGCGTTACAAAGTCGTCAGGCATTTAGCGTGAGTGATGTGCAAGCCGTCTTAGTCGATGGTAGACATTTATTGTTAGATATCGCAGTCACTGTGGTGTTGGAACAGCAACCAGCCTGTTTATTATTGGAGTTGCGTCAAGTTGATCAGCAGCGAAAAATCAGTATGGAAAGCTTGCAACAACATCAGCATCTGGCAGCACGCGAATTAATTCGAGGTTTGGCGCATGAAATTAAAAACCCACTCGGTGGGTTACGTGGTGCAGCACAATTGCTAGAAGAATCCTTAGATGATGAGCAAAAAGAGTATACCCAACTTATTATTGCGCAGGCAGATCGCCTCCGTAATTTAGTGGACAGGCTGCTAGGCCCTTATCGCCCTCCTCAACTGCGTTTAAGTAACCTGCATCAAATTGCTGAGCAAGTCCTGCAGTTAGCGCAAATGGACAATCCAACACATATTTATTTCCAACGCGATTATGATCCGAGTATCCCAGTCTTTTTATTTGATCCTGAGCTGCTAGAGCAAGCATTACTCAATATTGTTCGTAACGCGCAGCAAGCGCTTAGCCAAGGAGGGCAAATCAGTTTACAAAGCCGTATCCTGCATCAACATACTTTACATGGCAAAAGATACAAACTAGTTGCTTGCATCAAGGTTATTGATAATGGCCCAGGCATTCCAAATGCTATTCGTGATACCTTGTTTTATCCCATGGTCAGCGGCAAGCCAGGCGGCACAGGTCTGGGGCTATCGATAGCACAAACGCTCATTCACCAACAACGCGGTTGGATTGATTGTGAGAGCTGGCCAGGCCATACCGCCTTTATGATTTATCTGCCAATTTCCGACTGCGAGGAAGATCTATGAACCAATTTGTCTGGATAATTGATGATGACAATTCTATACGCTGGGTTTTAGAGAAAGCATTGAGCAGAACAAATATTGCTTGCGAAAGCTTTGCCTCTGCAGATTTAATGTTGCAACGCTTAGAATATGAACGCCCCGCCGTCGTGGTATCAGATATCCGTATGCCCGGCACCGACGGTATGGCGTTGTTGAGTAAATTACAACAGCTGAGCCCTGACCTACCGGTGATCATTATGACGGCACATTCTGATCTAGACAGTGCCGTTAATGCCTTCAAAAGAGGCGCTTTTGAATATTTACCTAAGCCATTCGATGTAAACGATGCCGTAGCGCTAATCAATAGAGCCTTAGAGCACAGTAAAAATCAACTGGCAAAACACCAACCTCTGCCACAAACAATCAGTCCTGAAATCATTGGTGAAGCCCCTGCGATGCAGGAGGTTTTCCGTGCTATTGGTCGTCTTGCGCGCTCCAGTATTAGCGTGTTGATAAATGGACAATCTGGAACAGGTAAGGAGCTCGTTGCCAGAGCTTTACATAAACACAGTCCTCGCGCAGAGCAACCCTTTATTGCCTTAAATATGGCGGCCATTCCCAAAGACTTAATAGAGTCTGAACTCTTTGGCCATGAAAAAGGCGCTTTTACTGGAGCAAACACCTTACGCAAGGGACGGTTTGAGCAAGCTGATGGCGGTACACTGTTTTTAGACGAAATAGGCGATATGCCGCTGGATGTGCAAACACGCTTGCTCAGGGTACTCGCCGATGGCCAGTTTTACCGAGTTGGTGGCCATCAAGCAGTAAGCGTGGATGTTCGCATTATTGCTGCAACACACCAAAATCTCGAACAACTGGCAAAAGACGGTAAATTTAGGGAGGATTTATTTCATCGCCTGAATGTAATTCGAGTACATTTACCTACCTTAAAAGATCGTCGGCAAGATATTGCAAAACTGGCGCGTCATTTTCTTGCTCAGGCCGCGACAGAGTTAAATGTTGAGGCGAAAACCTTAAGTAAAGAAGCAGAACAGTTTTTAACCCATTTAGATTGGCCAGGAAATGTGCGGCAATTAGAAAACACCTGTCGCTGGCTTACCGTCATGGCAAGTGGTAAACATATTGTCGTGGCCGACATGCCACCAGAGCTGTCTCAACCGAAAAAAGTTATTCAGAATAATCAAATAGATGCAAGCCATGGGGATTGGCAAAGCTTACTGGCGGCATGGGTAGATGAGCGACTGGCAGCTGGCGACGAAAATATTTTGGCCGAGGCAGCACCAGCTTTTGAAAAAGTGATACTCGAACAGGCCTTGCGATATACTCATGGCCACAAACAAGATGCGGCCCGCAAACTCGGTTGGGGCCGCAATACCTTAACGCGTAAACTAAAAGAACTTGGGGTAGATTAAGACTATTTCCCCGTCTTAACTCTCGGCGAGCGCAGCTTTGCTGCGGCGTAGTTCTTTTAATCCTTCCGAGCGCTTTTTCGAACGCTGACTATCCAATTGCTGCCGCTGTTCTTCAGTCAGTAACTGACGGATTTGATGCTGTAATTGGATGGCGTGTAATTGCTGCTCAAATTGACGCGCTTGTCTTTTCTCAAGCAACTCACGCGCACTGGTTTTATCAAACTGTGGTGCATCCATCAATGTCTGCCAGGCTTGTCGGTCAACAGCTGTTGTGGGGCTTACTACACGAGTTTGCCGCTGTTCGACAAGAAGAGCTTGAATGGCCAATTGCTGCTCACTCGTTAACGCCAACTGTTTCAGGCTTTTGTTCAAGCGGGCCTGTACTGGCTGTCCACTAGTCAGCTTGAGTTTACGATCGTTTGCTGTCTCTCCAGCTATTGCCCCGCTACTTAATATCAGCAACGTACTCAAAGTAATCAACACGGTTTTCATCTTCATATTCTGCGCTCCTCTGTTATGACCATGACAGCTTAGCGGCACCAATGCAAAGCAACGCAAATAACGGGTAAAGATTCCGTAAAGAGCCTGACAGGTTAACTGGCTAAGGGTAAACTTATTCTAATAAACGAGGAGTAAAGCATGTCAAAGCACCCGCTAAAAATTCTTATGATTGATGATGATATTGAGTTATGTCAATTGGTTGCAGAATATCTGGCGCTTGACGGCTTTGAATTTGCAGCGGTGCACGATGGCCAAACAGGCTTAGCAAGCGTAAACACGACTAACGCCGATCTGATTTTACTCGATGTGATGCTGCCTAAACTGGATGGCTTATCAGTGTTAAAAGCGCTGCGTGCTGGACCTTACTGTCCGGTATTGATGCTAACAGCGCGCGGTGATGATATCGATCGCATTTTGGGCTTAGAATTAGGGGCGGATGACTATCTAGCCAAGCCCTTTAATCCGAGGGAGTTAGTGGCCCGCATTAAAGCTATCTTAAGACGTATTGAATTGACGCAACAAGATCATTCCCCAGTAATCAGTGTCTTTAAACTAAACGAAGTAGAACTTAACATCCAAAATCGTCAGGTTAGTTGCTGCGGCCAAATGGTGGTGCTAACAGCAACCGAATTCCAGTTACTCGAATTATTGATGCGTAAAGCAGGTGAAATCGTTAGTAAAGAAGAGTTAAGTAAAACGGTGCTTGGGCGTCGCTTACAAATGTACGATCGCAGCTTAGATATGCATATTAGCAATGTGCGTAAGAAGTTAGCCCAGTTTAGCCAAGTAGAGAAAATTCAAACCATACGCGGTAGTGGCTATTTGTTTTTAAATGAGTCAAAAATATGAAGTTCGAGCGACTCAATCCGGTAAATTCACTTGCTGGACGTATTTTTGTCTGGTTTTGGCTAGTGTTATTACTCACTGTTAGCCTGACATTGTTTCTAAGCAGGCAACTTATTGAAGATACTGAGATCCGTCGTTTACCGCCACAATTGGTCATGCAGCTACAACAGGAAGCGGCAAAGTTAAATCACAATACCTCCGTAAAAACACTGTTAGAGCAGTTACAGCGAACGAATAGCAGCAGCTGGATCCTAGTAGACGTTCAACAAAATCGTATTTTGACACCGCAAGCGCTGCCTAAAAACTTTAACACTAACTGGCTAACCGAACTTAACCAGCTAAATAAACCCCGTTTATTGCGACACAACAATACCCACTTAGCCGGCCCTTTTATGCTCAATATTAATCAACAACAGCTGGCGTTATATCAACAACGACAACGTCCAAATCAGCCTTGGTGGCGCCTTAGTGGCTTATCTGAGCCTATTTTGGTTTTATTGTTGCTACTTACCTCAGCCGCTGCAAGCTTTATCCTAGCCATCTCCATTTCTCGACCATTACGTGAATTGGTCAAGCAAAACCTCTGTTTTGCGGCCGGGCAATTTGATAGCCGAGTGCCAAAGCTGGCTGAGCGTAAAGATGAGCTAGGCCAGCTGGGTCGAAGCTTTAATACCATGGCAGAACGTATCAGCGCTTTATTACAAAATCAGCAAAGGTTACTCAGGGATATTTCACATGAATTACGTTCACCGCTAGCCAGAGCACAACTTGCTTTAGGCCTAACAGAACGACAACAGGATTTACAACAACTGCCTAGAATTAAAAATGAATTAGAACGGCTAGACTCAATGCTAGACGAGTTACTCACCTATAGCCGCCTAGATGCGGGGCAGTATCAACTGGATTTGCATGCCTGTGATTTGGTGGCATTAACAGAAGAGGTTATTAGCTTAAATCAATTAGATGCCGATAATAAAAACCAGCACATTAGTTTAGATGCGCCAACGCACCTTTGGCTCGAAGCGGATAGTCGCCTGCTAGGCAGGGCAATTGAAAACATTTTACGTAACGCGCTGAAATTTAGCCCTGCAGAGAGCCACATTGAGTGCACTATAAAAGTGCAAGCTGAGGATGTAACGCTGAGTATCCGAGATCAAGGCCCTGGCCTCCCTGCAAATTTGCTTGAGGATATTTTTCAACCCTTTTTTCGGGTTAGTGATAGTAGAACACAAAGCACAGGCGGAACTGGCTTAGGCTTAGCTATTGTAGCCCAGATTATTCGGCAACATCGGGGCGAAGTGACTGCTACGTTGCCTAATGGCGGTGGACTTCAGATCAATGTTAGACTTAAACTACCATCGACCCATTAAATTTCCCAGTAGAGCCCAATATTAACCCATGTCAGATCTGCCCTTTCCAGCCATAATGCAATGTGCCACTGAAACGAAATTAGCTGAACATTGGCGCACACAACTTCACCCTTTTTGGCAGCAGCTACAGCATGGTCAGTTTAAAGGTGTTGCAGGCGTGCCAATCCACTATAGCTATTGTGTGACACCCGGCGCTACTCAAGCTTGGGTGATTAGTAGTGGCCGCATTGAAACTGCAATAAAATACACAGAACTTATCTATGAACTGCAGCAGGCTGGGTACAGTGTTTTTATTCTCGACCACCGAGGTCAAGGGCGATCCGGCAGGATGCTGGCAGATCCCCAGTTAGGCTATGTTGCTGACTTTAGCGATTATCAGCAAGACTTAGTGACCTTTCTAACAGATATCGTTAAACCTGCAGGTTATCAGCAGCACTTATTACTTGCACACTCGATGGGGGCAGCCATTGCAACGGCATTATTAACCCTGCCTCGCTGGCAACACTGGCAACATTTTTTTTCTGGCGCAGTGCTTTGTTCACCGATGTTCGGCATTTACACAGGAAAGGTACCGAAATGGCTGGCTGAGCCAGCAGCCTTGCTCTACTGTCGCCTAAACCAGAGATTGTTCGCACAACAACGCTACTTTTTAGGCCAAAAGGCCTATCAAGATAAACCCTTTGCTTTAAACGAGCTGACAGGCAGCCTTGCTCGCTATCAAGCACTGAAAGATTGCTACAAAACTGAGCCTTTACTAAAGCTGGGTGGCGTGACTTGCCAATGGCTACACCAAGCTATTCTTGCAATGCGGCAACTGTTAACCTATCCAAGTCGATGTGTCACACCGATTTTATTACTGCAAGGTACGGAAGATAACATTGTGGCGAACGACGCACAAAGGAGCTGGTTTGCACAACTCCCCCCTACTCTGCCAAAACAACTGGTCAAGATACCGCAAGCTAAACATGAAATTTTGATGGAACAAGATCCTTTGCGTAACATTGCACTTGCCGCGATTAATGACTTCTTGAGCTCGCTAAACGCCACCGGTAAAAGCTAGCTGCCGCCAAGCTTCATAACTGACGATACCGACGCTATTAGCGAGATTTAAACTTCGAGCATCGGCTTGCATAGGAATACGGATTTTTTGCTCGGCAGGTAAACTGTCTCGAACGCTATCAGGCAAGCCAGAGGTTTCCGAGCCAAACAACAACACATCACCAGTCTGATACTGCACTTGATGATAAAAACGTTGCCCTCTAGTGGTTACCGCAAAAATACGTTTTCCCTGCATGGCAGCAGCAAATTGTTGATAATTGGCGTAACGGGTGACCCTAGCTAAATCATGATAATCTAACCCTGCTCGACGTAACTTCTTTTCTTCAAAGTCAAACCCCATTGGCTCAATAATATGCAGTTGACTACCATTATTCGCAGCTAAACGAATGATATTCCCTGTATTTGGGGCTATACGCGGTTCAAATAAAGCAATATGAAACATAAGAAAAACCTTTTGCAAACAATCGCGCAAATGTACTATTGCAGCACTGACTTGCAAAGTGCTTTCTCTTAAATCACGTTATTATTTTTGTCTTGGAAGCTGTACCCGCAGCTCAAAAACATCTATAGTCAAATCAGGTCAGAAATTAATCAGGAGTAGTTTCGTAATGACCCTAAATATCCGAGCGCTACCAATAGTTTCTTTATTATTAATTACCCCACCAGCGACTGCTAGCAACCAACCTTTTGTCGAAGGGGCTTTTTTACTGATTGCAGTAGTGTTATGTCTGGTGGTGCTCGTCTTATCGTTGGTTTTATATAGTCTGGGCCGTCGCCAACACAGGCTTGCTCAATTACGAACAAGTTTTAATGAGCTGCTCTCTGAAACACAGGGCATTATTGCGTTACTCGATCGAAACCTGAACCTCCAAAACGGTAGCAGCTCGTTAAAACGGATTTTAAAACACGAACAAACGACTACGATTGCTGGTCCTTTGTATTTGTTTGCTGATGAAAGTGCTACCGAGCTGCTTAACCACAAAGTGAAAAACCAACTTAGGCTTGAAGGTCGATGGGATGGTGCAGCTTGGCTGTTTAATGGCCACAGCAGTGAAGCATTTCAATTAAGTATTCAAGCAGTGCAACCGGATAAATTACGTGCACCTGTGTTTTTATTGTATGGCCAAAATATCAGCCAGCTACGCAGAGAAAATGAACAACACCTGCTCCAGCAGTTAAGAGACAGCAATACCTTATTGCCGAATAAAAAACTATTTGAAGAACAACTGACCTTAACGTTACAAAGCTGCGATGAGCATTTCCCTGCGACTGCCGTTATGTATATGCAACTGGTGCCGGTTTTCCCTGAATATCCTTCCTCGCCGCAACCCGATTTTAATCAAATGGCGATGCAAGTGGCAATTCGTTTACAACAAACGCTTCCTTCTACGGTCTTACTCGCACGTTGTCAGACCGACGTTTTTGCCTTGCTAGTTCCACCGCATCTGTGTAATGAAAATAGTACCATTTTTGTCAATAAACTGGGCCATAAAATCCTTGGTTGCTTTGACCAACCAGAAACAGATGCCCTAAGCCGCGATTTAAATATATTCATTGGCATCAGCATCAGCCCTGTTGATGGTCTTGATGCTTATACGCTGTATAAAAGTGCAGAAAAAGCCGCCGTTAAAGCGGCCGTTCAAGGTAGAAATAGCCTTTGCTTTGCAGATAGCGCAAGCCAATTTCAAGCTCCGGATTATCTCGCTTTGGAAGCAGAATTAGAGCGTAGTGCGAAACAAGATGAATTCGAGGTTTATTACCAACCAAAGATAAGTATAAGCAGCAATAGTATTATAGGTTTCGAAGCCTTACTGCGTTGGCCTAGCCCGTTTCGTGGCATGCTGCCGCCGCCAACCTTTATGCCGTTAGTGGAAGAAACCGGACTGATCATTCGTTTAGATCGTCTGGTTTTCCGCAAAGCTTGCCAGCAAGTAAAACTCTGGGAAAAAACCGGCTTGATGCGAGGGCGTTTAGCCCTAAACATTTCCAATCAGCAGTTTGAACAACCTGATCTGCTAACCTTTATGGCATCGGTGTTAGAAGAACATGATGTCAGCGCCGATTTATTTGAACTTGAGTTGTCCGAAAGTATTTTTAACCATTCGACCATTTGGCTTAGAGAGCGTTTAAATGGCTTAGTGAAAATGGGCTTTACGCTGATACTAGATAATTTTGGTGAAGGTATCTCTTCACTTACGCAGTTGCGGCAATATCCATTGTCCGGTGTAAAATTATCAGCATCAATAACCAGATCAATAGAGCAGCAAGAACAACAACGAAACATCTGTGCCACCTTAATTCGGTTAACAGGTTATCTTGAACTGAGCGTTGCGGCAACCAATGTAGAAACAGAAAAGCAAGCCTACTTACTGCATGTCATGGGTTGTGATAGTCAACAAGGGTATCATTTTAGTAAAGCTGTTGCAGCAGCAGATATTGCCAAACTACTGGCTCGAGAGAGTAGTCAGCCAAAGAGTAAGGCGGCAAATGAGTAAGGCGGAAAATGAATAATGGCGCAGCAAGCGCCATTATTTTTCGTGAATATATTTAAGCGGTTAACCTTAACTAATCTCGTCTTTCCGTTCCCTGCCCAATAAATCCTGAGCAGCCAATCGGACGTTTTTCGCTTGATAAAGCACTTGGAAGATTTGTTCCGTTATCGGCATTTCAACACCAACGCGTTGCGCTAAGTTAAATACCTCTTTCGCGTTACGGTAACCTTCAACGACCTGACCAATTTCTTGCATTGCCGCTTGAACATCTTTCCCCTGCCCAAGTAACAAACCAAAACGGCGATTACGAGATTGATTATCAGTGCAGGTGAGCACCAGATCACCTAAACCGGCCATGCCCATAAAAGTGTCTTTTTGCGCGCCCAGAGCACAACCTAAGCGGCTCATCTCCGCGAGACCACGCGTAATCAGCGCAGTACGCGCGTTGGCACCAAAACCAATACCATCAGCCATACCTGCGCCAATCGCAATCACGTTTTTTACGGCGCCACCAAGCTGTACGCCTATAAAATCAGGATTAGTATAGACTCTAAAGGTTTTAGCACAATGCAACAAATCTGAAAGCTGTTGAATAAACTCGGGATCTTTAGAAGACAGCGAAATCGCTGTCGGTAAGCCGGCAGCCATTTCTTTAGCAAAGGTAGGGCCGGATAATACGGCTAAAGAGACATCTTGACCCAAAACATCCACGGCAACATCTTGCAATAAACGCCCTGTTTCAGGCTCTAAACCTTTTGTTGCCCAGGCTACACGAGCATTAGTAGCCAACAAGGGTTTTAATTGGTGTAACGTTTCAGCAAAAGCATGGCTGGGAACAACCACCAGAATATCACGGCTGGCTTGCACCGCAGCAGCTAAATCCGCCGTTAACTGCAAACTAGCAGGCAATCGAGTATCGGGTAGGTACTTCTGATTAACGCCCTGTTGTTGCATCAAACTTATTTCCGTTTGATTGCGCCCCCAAAGTGTAATGCTGTTGCCATTACGCGCTAAGCAGATAGCAAGCGCGGTACCATAAGATCCCGCGCCTAATACAGTAATTGCTGATGATTCTAGCATTTAAGCGTTCAGCTGCTGCGTTTCGCCCTGACGTTGCTGCAAATACTGAGCGAATAACGCATCAAAATTTACCGGCGCTAAGTTTAACTGTGGGAAAGTACCACGATTAACCAAGCTTGATACCGCTTCACGCGCATAAGGGAAAAGAATGTTTGGACAGAAAGCGGCCAACATATGTGCCATCTGCATTTCTTCTAACTCACCGATTGAAAAAATACCCGCTTGTTGGACTTCACAAAGGAAAGCGGTTTCTTCACCTACAGTGGTGGTCACTGTTAATGACAATACAACCTGATAGGTATTATCATCAAGCTTTTCACTGCGGGTGTCTAAATCTAACTTAACTTCAGGCTTCCACTCTTTACGAAAAATAGCAGGCGCATTCGGTGCTTCGAAAGAAATATCTTTTACAAAAATACGTTGAATTGCAAATTGTAAACCTTGGTCAGCTTGCTCCGCTGCTACACCATTTGCTTGTTGTTCTGCCATGATAAATCCTATTTTGAATTATGCTTGTAATAAAGGGTCAAGTTTGCCGGCAGCGTCGAGTGCCATGATATCATCGCAGCCACCTAGGTGCTGCCCATTAACGAAAACTTGCGGGACCGTTGTCCGGCCACCAGCACGCTGAATCATTTCTTCTCGCCGCTCTGGTTGTAAATCAATACGAACTTCCTGATATGCAACCTGCTTCTCACGCAGCAAACCAATAGCACGCACACAATAAGGACAATATGCCTTAGTGTAAATAGTGACTTCAGCCATTATTACCTCTTTGTTTTCACTACTGGCAAGCTGGCACCCGTCCATGCCCCCATGCCACCTTGTAAGATTGAGACTTTTGTAAAGCCTAGTTTAGCCAGAGATGTGGCTGCTTTACTTGCACTCATACCTGCCTGACATACTACAATAATGGGAGCATCTTTTTGCTTTTCAAGCCCAGCGAGTTTTTCACTGTCAATTTCTGCCTGTTTGATGTTTTTTGCATCAGTAATATGGCCTTTACGAAACTCATCTTCATTTCGAATATCCACGACTACAGCATTTTCACGATTGACCAAAAGGGTTAATTCCGTTGGCGATATCGCCTTGATGGGGGATAACAACGACTTTAACCAACTACCGATAATTAATAAAAACAATACAACCCAGATCCCACTTAACAAGGGATGGTTGCCGAGAAATTCAATAAATTGGCTCATAACTACAGATTCTCAGGTTGAAATTAAAACAGCGCTGAGTATACCGACTTTGTGCCAAATCGACATCTAAAAAATCGGCTTTAACACTAGCCTCAGTGACTTTACACGAATCATTGCTGGAGAAATAACAAAAAATCGGTAAGATACTAACTTCAACTTTTTCAGCAGTTTTTCGCTTACAAACTTGTTTATGGAGATGTTATGAACCAACCGAAAAAACCCCTGGTATTATTGATCCTTGACGGTTGGGGCTATCGCGAACAAACCGAAAATAATGCTATTGCACAAGCGAATACCCCGGTCATGGACGCGTTATGGCACGCTTACCCACACAGCCTCATTTCTGGCTCAGGTTTAGATGTTGGTTTACCCGATGGCCAAATGGGTAACTCTGAGGTCGGCCACGTTAACCTTGGTTCAGGTCGAATTGTTTATCAGGATTTCACGCGTATCACCAAAGCGATTGAAGACGGTGATTTTTTCCAAAACGACGTCCTCGTTAATGCTGTTGAAAAAGCCGTTGCTGCGGATAAAGCAGTGCATATCATGGGGTTGCTATCTCCAGGTGGCGTGCACAGCCACGAAGAGCATTTACTGGCGATGGTTAAGCTTGCAGAGCAGCAAGGTGCGACGCGAATTTATCTGCATGCGTTTCTGGATGGCCGTGATACGCCACCGCGCAGTGCCGCAAACTCCTTAACCTTATTCGAGCAACACTTTGCAAACAGTGGTAAAGGTCAGATTGCTTCTATTATTGGCCGCTATTATGCCATGGATCGCGACAAACGCTGGGATCGCGTGCAGCAAGCTTATGACTTGTTAACTCAGGGTAAGGCGCTATACCAGTTCTCCACTGCAAGTGCGGCTCTAGCGGCAGCGTATGAGCGCGATGAAAATGATGAATTTGTAAAAGCATCAGTGATTTTAACGGCGGAAGGAAAGGCTGTTGCAATGGAAGACGGCGATGCGCTGATTTTTATGAACTTTAGAGCTGACCGAGCCAGACAATTTACGCGCGCTTTTGTCGAACCAGAGTTTGCAGGCTTTACTCGGCAGATTCAACCTAAGCTGAGCAGTTTTATCATGCTCACCGAATACGCCGCTGACATAAAAGCCCCCTGTGCCTACCCACCAGAAAGTTTGCATAATGTGTTAGGCGAATGGCTGGCTAAACACCACAAAACGCAATTGCGGATCTCCGAAACAGAAAAATATGCCCATGTTACGTTTTTCTTCTCTGGTGGCCGCGAAGAGGTTTTTGCTGGCGAAGAACGTATTTTAATTCCCTCTCCGCAAGTCGCTACCTATGATTTACAACCTGAGATGAATGCCGTTGAGCTAACTGATAAGCTGGTGGCTGCCATTCATAGTGGACAGTTTGATGTGATTATTTGTAACTATCCAAATGGCGATATGGTGGGACACACCGGCATTATGAGCGCAGCGATAAAAGCCGTTGAAGCGGTTGATCAGAGTATTGGCAGAGTAGTCGAGGCATTAAAGTCGGTAGGTGGCGAATGTTTAATCACGGCTGATCATGGTAATGCTGAAATGATGCAAGACGAAACATCAGGTCAGGCTCACACCGCCCATACCAGCGGCCCTGTGCCACTTATTTACGTTGGTCGCCCAGCAACCGCAATCTCTGGCGGCATCTTAAGTGATATTGCACCTACCATGCTGCATTTACTCGGCTTGCCGAAACCTGCAGAAATGACCGGCAAGGTTTTAATGCAATTACACTAAATGCCACACTCTTTAGGCTATGACTCACTCAAACACTGGTGCATTGCTGCACTGGTGTGTGTGTGTTTGTCTGCAATACCCGCCTTAGCGCAAAACACCCCCGCTGCCGAACGAGAACTTGAGCAAGTACAGCAGAAAATTAAACAAACAGAACAATCTCTTAGGCAGCAACGGCGACAACTGCAACAAGCAGAACAAAAATTACAACAAGCCGATCAAGCTTTAGCACAAGCCTCTTTAAAGCTGCGGCAAACCACTACGCGTAAACAACAGCTAGAACAAGAAAGTACCCGATTAAGTTTACAACAGCAAAAGTTACAACAAGAACTTACGGCGCAGCAAAAACTCTTAGCGGCACAATTAAAAAGCGCCTACAGCATGGGACAGCATGATTATTCCCGCCTGTTACTTAACCAACAAGATACCGCAAAGCTTGAGCGACTACTGACATATTATCAGTATTTTAACCAAGCACGTATGCGGCAATTGGCTAAGATCAATAAAACTGTCCAAGATTTAGCTAAAATTGCAGATAAGTTAATTGAGCAACAAGCGCTAATCCAAGTTGAGTTAACTAATTTAGAGCAACAACAACAGCAGCTTACCGTTGCCAGAGCCAGCCAACAAGACTCGATAAAACAGTTACAGGCAGTCTTAGCAGAACAAGGAAACCAGCTAAGTTATTTACGTCAAAATGAAAGTAGCCTCCAAAATACCATTAACGAGTTGCGAAGACTGGCAGACCAAAATAAAGATATGGCGGGACTTATCGCAGGCAAGGGAAAATATCCTTGGCCAGTCAAAGGCCAATTACTACAACGTTTTGGCCAAAATCGTCAAGGAGGGATGCCCGCTAGGGGAATTTTGATTAAGGGGATTAATGGCGCCAATGTCCAAGCCATTGCCGAGGGGCGAGTAATCTATGCGGACTGGCTAAAAGGCTATGGCTGGGTCATCGTGTTAGATCATGGAGCTGGATTTATGTCACTCTATGGCCATAATCAAACCTTACTAAAACAACCCGGTGATCGCATAAACGCTGGTGAAGCGATAGCACTGGTAGGTGCTAGCGGTGGTCAAGTCGATCCCGCACTGTATTTTGAAATCAGAGACAAAGGGGAAGCGATTAATCCCTTACTCTGGTTAACACGACCTTAGCAGGCGTGACGTTTAGACATTATTATTATTAAAAAACAAGATTAAGCCCAACACATAATTAAGGAAAGCATGGTCGTGCAAGCGCGTTTTTTATTACTTCTCTCAATCCTGTTCACACATGGCCTGGCAACAGCCGGCCCTCGTATCGCTATTATTATCGATGATATAGGCTATCAAAAATCTGATTTAACTATGGTAGCGCTTCCTTACAACCTTACTATGGCGGTTTTACCGCATACTCCCTATGGTAAGCAAGCGGCTGAGCTTGCATTCAAGCAACAAAAAGATGTTATTTTACATATGCCAATGGAGGCAACTAACCATAATGCGCTTGGCCCAGGTGCATTAACTCAAGGGATGTCGCGTCAGGATATACACCATACCTTGGCATTAGCCTTGGCAGATATTCCTTATGCTATTGGTATAAATAACCATATGGGGAGTCTTTTCACGGCGTTAGACCACCCCATGTCTTGGACTATGGAGTATTTAGAGCAACGGCAACTCTTTTTTATTGATAGCTTAACAACGCCCAAGAGCACAGCAAAATATTACGCAGCAAAGCATAATGTGGCACTGCTAGCGCGCCATGTTTTTCTAGATAATGAACAAAACCAACCAGCAATAGAGAAACAATTTCAGCAGCTAATCAATATCGCAAAGCGACATCAAACCGCTATTGCTATTGGCCATCCCTATCCGGAAACCTATCGATTCTTACAACAACGCTTACCACAGTTAGCGGCAGAAGGTGTAGAGTTAGTCACCATTTCTGCGTTACTACCGGCAACGCATCAAGTTATCGCCGCAGGATTTACCGAACCAGCAGGCTTGCTGACTCAAGACTAATAAAAAAAGCTCCGGGACTTGCGAACCGGAGCTTTTACAACACTATACATGTTAGCTAGATAAAGCCTGTTGTAATTTTTTCATCGCATTTTTTTCTAATTGGCGTACACGTTCTGCGGAAACCTGATAGCGATCAGCCAGATCTTGCAATGTTAACTTTTGATTGTCTAACCAACGCGCCCGCACAATATCTTGGCTACGATCATCTAAAGTGCGAATGGCAGCCTGTAAACGATCAACCGCTGCAGTATCCCATTGGTCATCTGCAACTTGCTCAGCTAAATCTGACGCTTTATCTTCAAGATAATAGACTGGTGCAGTGTGAGCACTCTCTTCATCATCATCTGGCGCATCAAATGGCATATCGTAGTTGCTCATACGAGATTCCATCTCGCGCACTTCATGCTCAGCGACACCAAGAGATTCGGCGACGTTTCTCACCTCTTCTTGATTAAACCAACCAAGATGTTTTTTGGCTTTACGTAAATTAAAAAATAACTTGCGTTGTGCTTTGGTGGTGGCAATTTTAACAATGCGCCAGTTTTTCAGCACATATTCATGAATTTCAGCTTTAATCCAATGCACAGCAAAGGAGACTAAGCGAACACCTACCGCAGGATCAAAACGCTTAACCGCTTTCATTAAGCCAATATTACCTTCCTGAATCAAATCGCTGACCGGTAAACCATAACCCGAATAACTACGGGCAATATGTACAACAAAACGTAAATGCGACATGATTAATTGCCGAGCAGCCTCTAAATCACCATTTTGCTGCAAACGCTCGGCTAAATTACGTTCTTCCTCTGCACTTAGCATAGGAATGCTACTAACTGCATGTGTATAAGCTTCCAGACTACCGCTGGCTGCTACTGTAAGTGGCATATAAGCTGATTTTGTCATGGTATTGCTCATCCTATTGAAACTCGATGCAAGGATATTAGCACTCTTTAACGGAGAGTGCTAATAGTAGTTTCACTATTTTTAAGAACGCCTTGTTCTAATAAATAATATTTTAATAATTTGATAGACTATGGCCCGGAAGGCTCAATCGCATGAAGATGACGACGAACAGATAAGTAAGAACCGACAACCCCTAATAGCACAGCAAGCGAAATAACACTAAAAAACTCGAAGAGACTCATCGCCTGAATTTGAAAGTGACTGTCATATAATTCAGTGATAGCTTGAATGGCAGTGCCTAACCACCATAATAATAATTCGCAGACGATAAAGGCTAAGATACCACCAAGGATGCCGTACCAAAAACCGGTGTAAAGAAATGGACGCTGAATAAACGCATCTGTCGCGCCAACGAGTTTCATGATCTCAATTTCTTCGCGCTTGTTCATAATAGACAAACGAATCGTATTACTCACAATAAAAAGCACTGCACTTAACAATAACAAACCGACAGCAATTACCGCTTGTTGCATTAAACGTACTATAGCCTCTAATCGAGTCAACCATTCCAAGTCGAGCTTAGCGAGCTCAACGATCCTTTCCTGACTTAATTGCTGCATTAACGCTTTGGCGGCAGCGGGATCCGTATTCACCGGTTGCACTACCAACACATCGGGTAAAGGATTATCGGTTAAATAATTGAGCGCGGCGCCAAAGCCTGAAGCTTGCTGAAATTCCGCCATGGCTTGTGCTTTAGTTATATGTTGCACCGAAGCGATTTGCGCATCAGCATTCAAAATAGTGATTAAACTCTGAATTTGTTGCGCTGACGCCGTATCCTGCAAAAATAAGTTTATCTCGGCCGCCTTGGCAAAACCACCACTGATTTGTTGCGCATTTTTGACCAATAAATGTAAGGTTACCGGTAAGGTTAAACTTAGTCCAAGCACCATAATTGTCAGTATAGAGGCGGCTGGAGTGCGCCATAACTCTCCTAAACTGGCAAGGCTCTGCCGAAAATGATGCACAAAAAACATCAAAAAACGTCTGATGATGCTAATGCGGTTTGCTGTTGCCCCACTCGCTCGGCCACTAAACAGGATGCTCATAATGGCTCCTGTAATGGCATTAAGTCATCATTAATCATTTTCCCTTGCTTTAATGTCAACGTCCGATAACGCATCCGCGCAATCAAACCTAAATCATGCGTTGCGACTAAAACAGAAACGCCCACCTGATTAAAGGCTTCAAATACTTGCATAATATCGCGCGACAGATCAGGGTCCAGGTTACCCGTGGGTTCATCAGCCAACAATAACGGGGGTTTATTCACCACTGCTCGGGCTATACCGACCCTTTGCTGTTCACCACCAGACAAAGTTTCCGGTAAACAGCGTTGTTTATCCAGTAATCCCACTTTATCTAAGGCGGCATGCACACGCTTGACCATTTCCTTACCGGTAAAACCTTCAATGACTAAAGGTAAAGCAACATTATCGAATACCGTATGGTTCATCAGCAAACGATGGTTTTGAAAAATAATACCGACGTCGCGTCGTACGTAAGGTACCTGACTGCGCTTCAACCGACTCAAATCCACGTTATTAATCATCACACGCCCTGTGCTGGGTCGCTCGATCATGCTAATCAATTTTAAAATGGTGCTTTTGCCAGCCCCAGAATGACCGGTTAGAAACGCCATCTCTCCCTTAGCAATGCGGAAATTGATGCGCTCCAGCGCGACAAAACCGCCAGGATAGGTTTTACTGACCTGATCAAACTGCAACATGGCATTATTCCTTATTAAACAGCGCTCGAATAAAGTCTTTCGCCGCAAACTGCCTTAAATCATCGATCGCTTCACCTACACCGATAAAACGAATAGGCACCTTAAATTGATCGGCAATGGCAAAAATCACTCCACCTTTAGCTGTACCATCCAACTTGGTTAAACTAATGCCCGTCAGCGGCACGGCTTCATTGAACAGTTTGGCCTGACTTAACGCATTTTGCCCAGTACCGGCATCCAGTGTAAGCATGACTTCATGCGGCGCTTTAACATCAATTTTTTGCAGTACCCGCACGATTTTCTTCAACTCTTCCATCAAATGCGCTTTATTTTGTAAACGTCCGGCAGTATCAGCAATCAGAATATCGACTTTACGTGCTTTAGCCGCTTGATATGCATCAAAAATAACCGAGGCACTATCAGCGCCAGTATGTTGGGCAATGACCGGGATCTTATTACGATCACCCCACACTTGCAGCTGCTCTACCGCTGCTGCACGAAAGGTATCACCAGCTGCCAACATCACACTCTTGCCTTGCTGCTTAAATTGCTGCGCCATTTTACCAATGGTGGTGGTTTTACCCACTCCGTTAACCCCCACCATTAAAATCACAAAAGGCCCCTCTGCCGCTTCAGGTAACAAGGGCTGTTCCACATCCTGTAATAAGGTTGCCATGTCTTGCTGCAGTTTATCAAACAGTAAGTCAGCATCTTTTAACGCTTTGCGATCGGCATGCAGGGTCAGCTGCTTAATTAGCTTCTGTGTGGTATCCATGCCCACATCAGCTAACAACAGTTGTGTCTCCAACTCCTCATATAATTCGTCATCAATTTTTTTACCAACAAACAATGACGCCAGACCTGCACCTAAATTTTGACTGGTCTTCGCCAAGCCCTGTTTTAAGCGAGTAAAAAAGCCCGTCTTAGGCTGTTGCGTAGCATTATCTGGACTAGACACAGCCGCAGCTGTTGCAACTTGTTCAGTGGCAGACGCATCAACAGTTATTGCGGTGCTGGCCGTTGTTGTAGTTGCTGGCGTAGTCACCGTTTCCACAACAGTCGCGGCAGCTTGCTCCACTTCCGAGGTTATGTCAGGTGTGTCAGCAGACTCAGAAGATGAAATCGGTGCTTGGCTATCCGCTAAGCGTTCAGTACTTTCTGGGGTAACGCCTTGTGCATTACTCTCTGAAGTAACACTTTGCTCAGTACTTTCTGGGGTGACGACTTGCTCGGTGTTTTTCTTACCAAAACCGAGCCAGGAAAAGAGTTTATTTTGTTTTGTCATATGCTTTTGTGTCAGAGTCGGAAAACTAGGATAAAATTAGCCTTATACTAACACCTTTATGATGCAGGCAAAAAGCAATAGATGAAACAACCTAAAACCCGCACGTCCAATACTGCTCAGCCAGGCTATGTCAGAATAATCAGCGGTAAATGGCGAGGTAAACGCTTACCGGTAGCCGATGCGCTTGGCCTAAGACCCACCACCGATCGCGTAAAAGAAACCCTCTTTAACTGGCTAATGCATGATACCGCGCAAAGTACTGTCTTAGATTGTTTTGCCGGTAGTGGCAGTTTAGGGTTAGAGGCCCTGTCACGCTATGCTGCGCATGTGACGCTAGTCGAGAAAGCGCCCGCTCTAGCAAAACAATTACAGCAGCATCTGCAACAGTTAACAGCGGAACATGCAGAAGTGATAAATAAAGATTGCCTCCAGTTTTTACAGCAACCTGCCAAGCGTCAATATAGTCTGGTGTTTATCGATCCACCCTTTCGGCAAAATTTAGCGCAGCCATGTTGTCAAGCTTTGGAACAACATGGCTGGTTAACTGAAAGTGCGCTAATTTATTTAGAAACTGAAAAAGAGCTGCCTTTAACTGCCATTCCTACTAACTGGCAATTGCTAAAAGAAAACATTGCTGGGCAGCTCGCGTATCGTTTATGGCTTAGGCAATAACCATATAATAGGCAAGCAATTATTCTGCAATTGGGGTTTCGCTGACCGCTGCAGTACTGTGCAGTGGTAGCTCCATAGCCAAATTGGTTAGCCCTTGTTCTCTCACCCAAGCTTTTAATTGCTGCATTTGCTCTCGACCGACCGGATGCATTGGCTTAACCAATGCAATTAGCTCTGCCAAACAGTCCATTTCGTATTGCATTAAAGGATGATCACGCACCACTTTTTTAAGTTCAGCTTCGGTGGTAATCGCTAACTCTTCAGCCTCGTATTCAATCAACCGCGCCACTGTAGCCTGCGATATCTTAGCCACATTGATAAACTCCGCGGCATCTTGCTGCGAAATACCATTTAACATCATATCTAGCGCAGTGGCGCTATCTACAGCAGGATAAACGCCAAACATATCGAACTGAGTCACTTCAGGCGTCACCAGTTCTAACTCTTCAGCCAAACGTTCAAAGTTAATTTTGACTTTTTTAACGGTAAGCCACTCCCAGCACAAATCCAGAATGTTACGCAGTAACTTACTATCGCCAAATTGACTTACTTCAGCAAAAAGTTGGTAATTAGGTAACATACGCTCTAGTAATGCGGCGGCAATGGCAGCTTGTTGATGAAAACTTAACTCACGCATTAATTGAAAGTTATTGGCTTTTTGCTTCATAAAGATCCTGCTATTTTCGCCTGCGGCACACACTGGCCTGCTTTGGTTATATTTAAACACAGTTACGAAAAAACCACACAACACTTTACGCATTCCCAGTGTATTATATCGAGACAATAGGCTGCTTATGCTGTTGACCTCTAGGAACTTTTGCTAAACTTTCAGGTCTATACCAGAGCAATTAAAAAGGTTAGTTACTGATCTTGTACAAAAGTACAGCAGTAAAACCCAAAACCCAAAGGATTAAGGCAGGTGTTTATGAATAAGCCATCGTTTCTACAAATTTGCCGTAACTTGCTTCTCTTAAGTTGTGTGTTTTGGTTGACGGCTTGTGCCACCGGTCCAAAAGTACGCTCTGATGTTGCGCCTGATGCGAACTTGGCTAATTACCAAACTTTTGGCTTTATGGAGCAGCTGGCAACTGACCAACACGGCTACACCTCTTTGGTTACGCAACATCTTAAAGCAGCGGTAACGGCAGAAATGACCGCTCGAGGTTATCAATATACTGAGCAGTCACCACAACTGTTAATTAACTTTAACTCTAATGTGGAACAACGAGCCGATATCCGTACTCATACCACGTCAGCTCTACCTCACTATGGCTATTACCACTACCGTCGTGGCTTTTACAGCCCTTTCCCATATTATCAGCAAGAAATTGAAACCGTTCGTTACAAGTTCGGCACCGTCAATGTAGATGTGGTTGATGCTGCTCGCAAACAATTGGTGTGGGAAGGCATTGCTGAAGGCGTATTAAACAAGCAAGATATCGAGCAACCGCGGGAGTCTATGGCTCGGGTGGTGAATCAGATATTTACACAGTATCCGATAACACGCCGGCAATAGCCGGTGTGTTTTTAATGTACTGCAACACCTCGCTTAGCGTTAACTAGTTAACCTTTATTTTTGCTGCTGCCGCCAGTTCTGCAACTTGAAGCTTTAACGAGTCACAACGCGCGTTTGGGTCTAATTGCTGCAGAGAAAGCGTTAGATCGGCTACTTTTACCCCAAACTTGTGCATGCTGGTTCGGTTAATCACATTCTGCTGATCAATTAAGTACAACCAATCTTTTACCGTGACATCTAAAGTGCCATCGTTATAAGGAATACGTAACACATACTGCCAATATAAGGCATTACCTGCTAATTGCCCTTGCGCACTGCCAACAACATCATCTGCAGTGCCGGTAACTCTACCATCGGCAAACTGCTGTAAACGCCAATGACGCTGCTCAACTCGGCCATCACTAAAATAAAACACTTCATAAAGATCGCCACGATCACCAGTCCACTCGCCACAGAGATCGGCAGTAAAAAGTAATGTCTGTTTGCCACGCCAGTCTTGTAAAACACCATAGGCTTTACCTGAGCCGGCAAAAAACTCCTTTAACGATAGTACTGGCGTTTCCGCCTGATACTGTTGTACTGACTGACTACAACCAGCTAAAAGGCCCAATAAAACTAAACTGACAACCCGCATGATGCTTCTCCTTTATTTAGGCTTTTTTACGCTATGTAACCTATTCTGGCTCACTCTCGCCCAAAAGCGCGGAATATGGCAAACTAAGCGTTATTTTTTAACTGCCGGATTAACAGTATGTCACAGCCAGCAAATACTGCATTCAGTGAATTAGCAGACCATTTCTATCAGCATGGCTGGGTATGGGTACCGCAATTTTTACCCACAGCATTAAATCAAGCGTTATTAGAGGATCTGCAGCTGCAGGCCTTGCAGCAAGCTGGCGTTGGTAGACAACAAGACCACAATGTCAACGCGCAAATCCGCCGTGATCAAACCGCTTGGTTAGATGGTCGCTCCTTAGCACAACAAGGTTATCTGGCAATGATGGCAGAATTACAGCAGTGGTTTAATCAAAGGTTCTTCATGGGATTATTCGACTTTGAATGTCATTATGCACGTTATCAGCAAGGTGATTTTTACCAAAAGCATGTAGACGCTTTTAGAGGTCGCTCGAATCGGGTGTTAACCACAGTTAGTTACTTAAATAGTGTTACACAAGGTGGTGAGTTGCAACTTTTCGATGAAGAGGAGCAGTTATTAACCACCATTAAACCTGAAGCAGCCGGTTTAGTGATTTTTGAAAGCGAGCGCTTTCCTCATCAGGTACTACCGGCTATTGATGAACGCTTTAGCATAGCGGGCTGGTTTCGCCGTAATAACAGCCTGAATGGCTTGGTTGATCCAGGCAGCTAAAGGCTTAACGATCAAGTAGTGTTAACTGAGCACCTGCGGCTAGCTGATTAGCCGCAAACCATCCTCTGGGCATTTCTAAAGCAGCAATAACGGCAATTTCGGAAGGTACCGAGGTTTCATCATAAGGTTCGAGTTGCCGAATATGGTGGATGCGCCAGTCAGCATCGATAAAAGCCACATCCAACGGCATACTGGTATTGCGCATCCACAAACTGATCTGTTGTGGCTCAGCATAGAGCAATAACATACCCGGGTCAGCCGCTTGTTGGAACATTAAGCCCTTAGCACGTAACTCTGGCGTTGCGGCTAATTGCACTTGGATAGTCTTCTGTTCAAGCTGCAAATTGACGAGTGGAAAGTCTGTGGTAGCGGTTAGGGCAACACAGCTGGTTAATAATAATGCCGCGGCAATAAACCATAATTTCATTGATACCATCCTAAGCTCACAAAGAACCCGATAAAAATAAGCATACCCACATAATGATTATGCAAAAACGCTTGAAAAGCACCTTGCCGATGCTGCCAAGCCAGATAATGTTGATAAAGAAACGCCAAGAGCGCGCCAATCAAAGCAATATAGAACGGCCACGCCAGAGCGGTCATATCAGCAACGAGATACAGTAAACCAAGAAATGCCAGTTGCAAGAGTATAATAATCGGCTGTGCATAAGCACCAAACAAGATCGCCGTGGATTTAATCCCTACCTGCAGATCATCTGGGCGATCAACCAACGCATAAAAAGTATCATAAGCAACCGTCCAGCATAAATTGGCCAGATAAAGCAACCAAGCATACATAGGTACCTCTCCTTGTAGCGCCATAAATGCCATAGGGATCCCCCAACTATAGGCTGCGCCCAAAACCACCTGAGGTAGGTGTGTATAGCGTTTCATAAAGGGATAACAGCTGGCCAGCACTACCGCCACTAAGGCCAATAAACGAGTTTGATTATTTAAAAACAGCAGCAAGAGTGCTGCCAAGCCCAACAGCAAGCCGAAAAGTTGTAGTGCTTCTTGCACCGAGACAGTGCCCGTTGCCAGTGGGCGTAATTTAGTCCTTTCGACTTGCCCATCGACGTGACGATCGGCAAAATCATTAATGACACAACCGGCAGATCGCATCAAAATGACGCCTAAACTAAAGACTAACCATATGCCGAGATCAGGAATACCTTCAGCAGCCAACCATAACGCCCACCAAGTCGGCCACAGCAGCAAGTAAATGCCTATCGGCTTATCCATACGCATCAATTGCCAATACAGCGCCTTACGCTGCCAACTTAATTGCCATGTCATATTGGTATTACTCCTGGCAAAAATACTTCTGCCACTAAAATAGGCTGGCCAGCTACAGTAAACACAGAACGGCGAGCCCAATAGTTACCTGCTACTATTGGAAAGGGTGCTGTTTTTAAAGGCAATTGCGCCACCTCAATAGGGCTACGCACCACATCAGGAAACTGAAACAACAACTCGCCTAATGGCTGCTCTCCTAAAATAGCTAATTGCTTTAATTGTTGTATACTTTGATTTGGTATCCAGCTTTGTGCATAAACTGCGGGCTGCTGATTGCACCACATCAACACTTCGCGACGCATACAGGTACTAATCGGTTGCTGAAAACAAGATTGTAAAAATGTCGGCAACGTTATCGCGCTTTCGTCTAACAACTGTAGCCGAAAATCTGTACTGTGGGCTTTTAAACGCGCCGTGAGCGATGCAGCTTCTAGCAACCATGGCGCTAAAGCCAAAGGCACGGTTTTGGTACAAGCTAATTGCCATGAAGCATCTAAAGATAAAACTGCCGTCATTATTTTAGGAAGACTAGGGGTAAAAATTTACGGCATCATAGCAAGCAGCTAAATATTTTTCAGCCTTAATTGCGCGTAGTTAGATAATTAAACTAACTGCTGATATGATTAACACACTAACAACTAGCCACAGTTTAAGGGGTTCAACATGGTGAAACTAATTACCTTAATTTTGACCATGCTACTGGTTATACCTATTTCATCAGTAAGTGCTAAAAACTCAGCCCCTGTAGAAGTCGTTTACTATGGTTTTGATCCGGATATAGTGACTAATTACGTTGCGGATAACCGGCGGACGCTCGGTTACGTAAGAGTATCGGTTGAGCTGATGCTGCCCAGCAAAGATGCCTTGAAAACCATTGAGTATCATGAGCCAATTATTCTGGACAGAATAATTGGTATTTTAAGTAAGCAGCCAGAACAAAAAATTAAATCGTTGACCGGCCGCGAAGAGGTAAGGCTACAAATTCTGGAGGAGTTGCAACAACTGTTAAAACGTGAAACTGGCCAAACCATGGTTCAAGACGTGCTTTTTACCAAGTTTCTTTATCAATAGGTCTTTGCTGTGGGTCTGGAGTTTTTAGTTAACCAGGCCCAACCCAAACCACATAACAATCCACCTAAGTGGGCCCAATTTGCCATATTGACCCAAAGCACATCCATAAAACCTAGTGCTAACCATAAAACCATAAAGATAGCTAAGCCGTTGGTCACAGGATAGTACTGACTACCTTTTAGCCGATCAGATAACCAACAATAGCCTAACAGCGCATATACGACTCCAGAAAGGCCACCAAAGTTTGGCCCTGCGAGCGCTAGTTGCAAGCCGTTTGAGAGTACTGCGCTACTGACCATAAGCTGGAATAAGGCCATACTGCTAAGCTGCCGCTCAATTTTGTGACCTAACAGCACCCACCAACATAAATTAAACACCAGATGCGTCAGCGAGAAATGCAAAAAAGCTGGGGTTACCCAGCGCCAAAATGCGGAGGTGTCAGTCAGTTGTAAACTGGCATTGGCTCCAGCAAAGTCGATTTGCTGCCACAGATAAACGAGCAGCGTGAGTAACACCACCAGACTGGTCACAGGTAAGCGCCATAACGCCGAAAATTGCCAGCGATTATTGCTGGTCGCGCCTTGTACAGTGTGACTTTGCTGCCAAGCCGCCGCCTGATAACGCGGGTGAGTAGGCTCTTGTAAAAACGCCTCCAATAAGGGTTGCAACATCTCGATATGTTCTGCAGGGGCTAATAATGCAGTTACGGCCCCTTCTGGCTGAACTTCTACTGGGATGCCTTGAGTTTGGCAGTAATCGGCAAACAATAATGCCGCTTTTGCCGATTTAAACTCAACAAATTTATGCATTATCTTCACTATCTTCAGCAGTGACGTAAGGTTCTTGACTGCGCCAACTTTCGAAGCCACCATCCATACTAAAAACCTGCTCGTAACCTTGTTCTGCTAAATATTGCGCAGCACCTTGGCTAGAATTGCCGTGATAACAGACTACGACGACAGGTTGTGCATAGTCATGCTCACGCATAAACTGGCCTAAACTGGTATTGGTAAGATGAAACGCCTTTGCCATATGGCCTTGCGCAAAGCTTTGCTCATCGCGGATATCGGCTATCACCGCATTGTCCTGAATCAGTTGTTTTGCTCGTGCTATTGAAATTCGTTTGAAGTCACTCATAAGCTGCCCTTAACACTTTTTTATATAATACCTCAGCACACACAAAATATCAGCAGCAGATAATCACAAACCGCTAGACACCCGATTAAAATATCGTTAACAATATACACAACATTATGTTGGAGCCTGTTATGACACTACTTATTATTTTAACGCTGATTGCGGTAGCAGTGTTTTATATCATCAGCATTTTTAATCAGCTGGTAAAACTAAGAAATCGCTTTCAAAATGCTTTTGCGCAAATTGAAGTACAGCTAAAACGTCGCTACGATTTAATCCCAAATTTGGTAGAAACAGCAAAAGCTTATATGCAGCATGAGCGTGAAACGCTTGAGGCGGTTATTAATGCGCGAAATGCCGCAATGGCCGGTTTAAAAGTTGCCATGAATAACCCTGGCGATGCAGGCGCAATTAGTCAACTTGCATCCGCTGAAGGGGCTTTACAGGGAGCAATGAGCCGCTTTAGCATGGTGATGGAAGCCTACCCAGATTTAAAAGCCAATCAGAACATGATGCAACTGACTGAAGAATTAACCAGTACCGAAAACCGCGTTGCGTTTGCCCGTCAGGCATTCAACGATGCCGTTACCGAGTACAATAGCTACAAACAAAGCTTTCCGCCGATGTTCTTCGCCGCCAGCTTTGGCCATGCACATGACGCCAAGTTATTAGAATTTGCTGATAGTGCACAAATACAGGTTGCACCTAAGGTTAGCTTTTAACTTATATGAACTTTTTTAAGCAGCAAGATCTTGCCAGACGTAATACCAATCTGCTTATTTTGTTATTTTTACTTGCCGTCTGCTCTTTGGTTATTCTGACTAATCTACTGGTTATGCTGAGTTTTGGCTTGTTTCAAGGCCAAGCAAGTTTTTTGCCCTGGGAGTTAAGTCTTAGCATTAGCTTAGTTGTCATTACGATCATTGGCTTAGCCATAGTAGCCAAATGGCAACAACTGAAACTAGGTGGACGTACCATCGCGCAGTCGCTAGGTGGCGAGCGCGTATCGCCTGACAGTCAGGATCCCCTGCATCGCCGCTTGTTAAACGTAGTAGAAGAAATGGCGATTGCCGCCAATTTACCTGTGCCACCCGTTTATGTATTACCTGAGCGTGGCATTAATGCGTTTGCTGCAGGTTATAGCCCCGCTGATGCGGTAATTGGGGTTACCCAAGGTTGTAGCGAGCAGCTCAACCGTGACGAGCTACAAGGTGTGATCGCGCATGAATTTAGCCATATTTTGAATGGTGATATGCGCATGAATATTCGTCTTATCGCGATGCTAAATGGCATTTTATTTATCGGCCATATTGGTTATTACTTATTACGGGCGAGCCGAGGCAGTCAGCTGGTTCGAACTAGCCGAAAGCGAGATGACGGCGCAGGCGCCTTATTTCTTCTCGGTTTCGGATTAGTCATAATTGGCTATCTGGGATCTTTTTTTGGCAACTTAATTAAAGCCGCCGTGAGCCGTCAACGTGAATATCTGGCAGATGCGTCTGCTGTGCAATTTAGTCGTAACCCACGGGGCATTGCGGGGGCATTAAAACGTATTGGCGGCTATCAAGCAGGCACGCGTATTACTCACGGCAATGCTGATGAAGTAAGCCATTTATTTTTTGCGGAAGCGATTAGTCGCTGGGCTGCGATCTTTGCAACTCATCCACCACTAGAGAAGCGGATTCGCCGCCTTGATCCCAGCTGGAATGGTCGTTTTAGCAAAACGCCAACCTTGGCGGCGGTTAATCCAGCGCAAAGTAAAGAGTTGCCTGAGGAGCAGCAACGGCGAGCGATGTTAGCTGCTATCCCTGTGCTATTAACCCAGAGTAGCCATCAGCGCTTGTCTGCTCAAGCCATTGTTTGTGTCATTCTCTTAGACACCTCTGTAACAGAAACCGCTGCAGGCGATAGCTTTGCAGCACAATTAACCCATATTAAAGCTTATGGCGGGCATGGCTTGTTAAGCGAGGTTGATCAATTAACAGATACCATACTGCGGTTACCATTAGCACAACAAGTCCAGCTATTACAAATGTCGATACCAGCATTGAAACAGTTGACTGAGAACGAATTTCAACAATTTGACCAGCTATTACAGCAGCTTATTGGCCCAATGCCGACGTTTAAACAATGGCTTTGTTTAAGCTTTATTGAACATGTCGTTGCCAGTGAATATGATGCCACACAGGTCATTCGCTCTCTCAATCAACAAAAACTGGCTGATTTGCTGCCAGCATTACTGCCATTATTAAGCGCAGTTGCTGATTGTGCGGGTCATGCACAAGCCACTCAAACTGCTTGGCTAACGATCCTAACTTCGCTCGACTTACCAAGTGATCTACCGAAGCCTATAGTTAACTTTGGTGAGCTAAATACGGCTTTACTGCCATTATTGCAAGCGTCTCCTCGTAATAAAGAAAAAATTTGGCAAACGATTCTTAGCGCAGTGCAGGAGGATCAGCACTTTACAGAGCAAGAGCAAGGCTTGGTTAATTTCTTAGCTTTGTTACTGGAAATGCCAGTTCCACACATAGAGATGTTCTAACCTTTTTGCTGCAAATTTGCGGCAAAACCCTCATTAATCTGCCAAAGTATCTCCATTAGCGGCAATTAACACACGAAAAGCGATAAGTTGTGTGGCAAGAATGTTAGACAGGGCTTTAGCCGCGTCGTTACCTCAGGTAGAATAACGGACTATTTTTGACCTTGGGAATGACGCCATGTCTGATAATCAATTATTCTTGTTGTACGATACCTCGTTCGACGAAATGGATGCAGAAGGCTGCCCAGGATTTGGCTATGTCTTGCTATTTTCTGCTGAAGATGCTGAGCAATTTGCGCCAGGCGAAAATCCAAACTGTGCTGCCGTATCCATGCTGTTTACCGATCATGCAGACGGTAGTATCAGCGGCGATTTGTTAGGCTGGGCGCATTTAGATGCGGAAATCTTCCAACAATACCCGTTAGGAGATTTTTTAATGCTGATGGAGCAAGCGGCACAGGTCGCGATTAATGCCTATCGGCAAGTGGGGCAAGTTCCTGATAAATTGATTGCCCTAAATTTGCCGGATGATGATCTGCTACAATTTGATGTACAATTTAATGATTTACAACTTTCAGAACAACAAACTGAACAGCAGCTGGCACAACAACTGATGTTAGGCCGACCTTATTTAGATTCATAATAGCAATTGTCATTCACTGCGGAGTAATGGGATGGTCAAAGCAATTAACATGTCGTTAATCGAAAATGCTCTACAAGGCTTTACAATCCCCCCACAGCCGCAGGTATTACGACATATCCAGCAACAGCTGAACAGCCCAGAGCCTGACCTTAACCGCATTGCCGCCTTAATTGCCTTAGATATTGGCACTGCAGGCTTTACCTTGAAAGTGGTTAACTCGGCATTTTTTGGCTTACGCAGTAAAATTACCTCGGTCGAGCAGGCATGCCGTTACCTTGGTTTAAATCGGGTGGTTAGCTTAGCTCGCAGTGTGTTATTGCGCTTTACGCTAGAGGAAGGTAGACAAGATGCCTTTAGTAAAAAGCTTTGGAACAATGCTTTGCATACGGCTAACTTAGCAATGACACTTGCAAAACACCTAAATTTTGATCAGCAAACCCAAGATGATTGTTATTCTTTAGGCCTATTCCGTAATGCGGGCATGTCGTTAATCAGTGAACAGAATAATCAATATGCTGCCATTATGCAGCGCGGTCTCAGTGAACATCTGGCCGCTAGCGCTATTGAAGAGCAATTTTTTCAGACCAGTCATGAAGTATTGGGTTATTTAGTTGCAGAGTCTTGGGGTCTTACAGATACACTGTGTAATGTAATTGCCTATCACCATAGCCCAGCACTGTTACTTGCGACCGACAACGAAGCAGAACATCAGCGTTTTGCCATTTTGAAAATTGCGGAATATCTCAGTGGCGAGAGCCAACAGCTATTCGGGGTGAGTATTGATCCTGAATGGCAAAATCATCAAGTCACTTTTTTAGAAGCGCTGGATCTCGAACCGCTGCAAATCCCTGAGTTAGCTGAGATGATGCACCGGCAAGAGCTCCGCACCATTTATAGTGTCTGAGGGCATTATACTCAGCTATGGTGCATAAAAAAGTCCATCTACCAGAAAAGACTTGCCCGGTATGCGGTTTGTCTTTTAGTTGGCGCAAAAAGTGGCAGCTAAATTGGGCAGAGGTAAAATACTGTTCAGAGCGCTGCCGAAGACAACGTACCTTGCAAAAGACCGCACAATAACGATGCAAATTACTTTAGCTCCAATGGAAGGTGTGGTTGATCATCTTATGCGAGAAATGCTTACCGAGATCGGTGGCTATGATCTCTGCATTACCGAGTTTATCCGCATTGTTGATCAAAAACTGCCGCCTCGGGTGTTTACCCGACTCTGTCCAGAATTACTGCAAGACGGCAAAACCCTTGCAGGCACCCCGGTAAGAGTGCAATTACTCGGACAAGAACCCAACTGGTTAGCTGAAAATGCCGAACGTGCTATAGCGTTGGGATCGCCAGGAGTCGACCTCAACTTTGGTTGCCCGGCAAAAGCCGTTAATAAAAGCCGTGGCGGAGCCGTACTGCTGCAAGATACTGAGCAACTTTATAAAATTGTGAGCGCTGTGCGATCAGCGGTACCCAAGAATTTCCCTGTGAGCGCCAAGATCCGTCTAGGCTACGAAAATACTGATTTAGCCATTAGCAACGCTATGGCAATTGCTGAAGCCGGTGCAAGTAGCTTGGCCATTCACGCCCGCACGAAAACTGACGGCTACCGGCCACCCGCCTATTGGCCTTGGATCGCCAAAATCAAACAACATGTCAGCATTCCACTTATTGCCAACGGCGAAATTTGGAACGCAGCACAGGCAGCACTTTGCCAACAACAAAGTGATTGTCATGACTTAATGCTCGGTCGCGGCGCCCTAGCTATGCCAAACTTGGCGCAGCACATCAAACAAGGCCAAGCCCCCCTGCCTTGGTCAGAAGTCTTAAGATTATTGATGCATTACTCAGAATTCGAGATAGCAGGTGATAAAGGCAAGTATTATGCGAACCGCGTTAAACAATGGTTTAGCTACTTAAAATTACAGTATCCAGAAGCATCTGAGATGTTTGCCCAGCTGCGTTTACTCACCAAAAACAAAGACATTCTAGAACTACTACAAAAAGGGGTCAGAGCTAATAAATAAAATGGGGTCAGAGCTAATAAACTGCTATTTTTATAAAGCTATTGAGTAACAATGCTTTATAAAAAGTCAGCGTTAATTAGCTCTGCCCCCTTTTTCGGACCCCTTTTTCGGTGGTTAAGACCAATTTAAGATGACTTTACCGGATTGGCCTG
>CAZNXI010000014.1:0-34372 GCA_964577005.1 uncultured Rheinheimera sp. | reverse complement strand
TCTGTACCTTGCACATAGGCATCATCGGCGCGTGTATCTACGGTAACTTGACCACTGGTGGCGCCAACAGGGATAGTAATGCTCTGACCATTGCCCAGATCGATCACTAACGGTGTGCCAGTGACTGCATTGCTGACCGTTGCTGTTACAGTGATTGGCTGACCTTCTACCACTTGTGTTGGTGCACTTAAGGTGATGGTCGTGACATCGGCGTCATCCACAATGGTGCTGCTGGCGGTACTGCTCGTATCTAAGGCTTCAAAATTGCCACCACTGGTGCCCACCACCGCAAAGTTCAGGCTCTCTGTGCCTTGCACATAGGCATCATCGGCACGGCTGTCTACCGTCACTTGACCGCTGGTGGCGCCCACCGGGATCGTGATACTGACGCCATTACCCAGATCAATCACTAACGGTGAACCGGTCACCGCATTGTTGACCGTCGCGGTCACCGTCACAGGCTGACCTTCTACCACTTGCTCAGGCGCACTTAAAGTAATGGTTGTGACGTCGTTATCGTCGGTGACAGTTGTTGTCGCAGTACTTGAGCTATCCAGTGCTTCAAAATTCCCACCACTCACCGAGCTAATAGCAAAGGATAAAGGCTCATCACCCTGGACAAATAAGTCATCTTCGCGGGTGCTTAGCTGCGCCGAACCCGACGTTGCACCCACAGGAATAGTGATGGTATTGCCATTATTTAAAGTAATGATTAAAGGCGAACCCGTGACTGGGTTACTTACCGTTGCCGTGACAGTTATGGTATTACCTTCAACAACGGTATTCGGACTCGTTAAAGTGATCACTGTGGCATCATTATCATCAGTTACGATCACCGTAACTGAAGACGAAGAATCTACCGTTGAGAAATTACCACCAGAGGTCGAATCAATATTAATGTTTACAATATCATCGTTTTGTACGTAAACATCATCTTCACGCACCGGAACAGCAACCTCTCCCGTGGAAGATCCCACTGGAATAGTAATGATTGAACCGTCATTAAGCTGAATAACAAAAGGGCCCCCAGTTACAGGACTGCTTAAATTAGCGACTACAGTGTAAGTACCGCCTTCCGTTACTAAGCTTTCAACTGATAGTGTGATAACCACTGGCTGAGGTGGCACAGCGTCGGCATCAGGTTCTACAATAGTATCGTCATCTCCGCTAAGCGGGGCATAATTATAAGAAACAGGTGTAATAGTTTCCGAAATACGGATCAGTCGAACGATAGAGCTACCTTCTCCGTCAGGGCCGGCATCTTCGCCTGCACCGGCTGCGGTCTCACCTAACTCATCAAGAAGATCGCCTTCACCATCGATAATTTGTAAAATTTCATCTGCAGCAACTTCTTCAACCTGACGCTCATCTGGAGCTGGTTCTTGGCTAGCCAAAATATCTGGCGTTAATTGAAGGACTTGGTTAGCTGGAATGTTTAAAATGTCTTGACCATCTACGAGCAAGGTCGCCTCACCACCTTCTGGCGTGATGATTTTTTCGCCTGCGCTAAGTTGTTCTCCGACAACCGCAATTCGAGTACTCCCATCTTCTGACTGGATAACAACGTCATTTGTTACTGTTGTCACTGTCGCAATCACTGTGCTCATAGTTATTCCTTAATTAACACTATTGGTCTATTTGACCACCATACGACAAATTAAGAGTTGTGAATACCGTACTGAAGTACAGGTCGTTTTTTCACCACCTAGTGCCAACGTTGCAACATTAGACAACGCTGATTTTGGAGCGTTAAGAAAACACTCATTGCAAAAATGACTTTTTTAGGTTATTTTTGCACCACAAGTCGTTAATTTTGCTAAAAATAGTACTTAAGTATTATTTTTTACCATCGAAAATTTAACACCCGACTTAATAAAAGCATTTTAATAACCACGGTTTTGCAAGGGTTAGCGACACAAAAATAGTTGCTTACCACAATTTTAATATTTTTGCAATAGCGAAAAATTAAAATGTTTTAGCAGTAAGGCTAACGCCGATGTTTTTGTTCGAGTCTAAGAGTGCAGTAATCAACTAAATTCCTGTGCTCATTAACATTAACCCTAAGTAACACACTGGATGTGACGTTATGAAACCAAACAAAATTGCTACAATTATTATGCTAGCCCTTGGTATACATGCGGCTAGCGCTTCAGAACTCACCGTTGCTGATATAACTAAGAAAGCAATCGAGTCTAATCCAGAAGTTCAGGCTGCATGGCATACATTCTTAGTTTCTGGTCATGATGTAGGACTAGCACGCGCAGGTTATCGACCTACCTTAGATTTGAACTCTGGGGTGAATTACCAAAGACGAGACTATGGTATAGAAAGAGAGCTCAATGCTGGGTACGCTGAACTCCTGTTTAATCAGATGATTTACGATGGTGGTAGAACGCGTAATGAAGTTAAACGGTTTTCTCAAGCACAGCTTGTTCGCTACTTTGAGCTGCTTGATATAGTTGAAAGTACTGCTGCAGCAGCAATAACTGCATATCAAGATGTGCTAAGACAAAGAGATTTGGTTGCGCTCGCGCAAGAAAATCTGTCTAAACATTTAGATGTTTACAAACAGGTAGAGCAAAGCAGTCGAGCAGGTGTAGCTAGGGCTGCTGACCTTGAACAAATTAGTGGTCGGGTATCTCTTGCTGAATCTAACTTATTAGTTGAGCTGTCAAACCTACATGATGTAAGCGCGCGCTATTTAAGAATCGTTGGCCAAATGCCGGCAAATCAGTTGGCCCCTGTTACTTTGACACCCTCTTTCTTGCCCTCCTCTGCGAGAGAAACCATAACGCAGGCTTATAATTCTAATCCGGCATTTCATGCCGCATTACGAAATATTGCCGCTTCTGAAGCCTCTGTTGATTCAAGTAAAGCCGGATTTAGACCACAGCTAAACTTAACTGCGCGTTATGGCACACAGAATCATGATGACCTTTGGCAGAATAATAGCCAGACTGAAGGGCGAATTGGTCTTGAGTTTAGGTATAACCTGTATAATGGCAATAGAGACAGAACTGCCGTTCGTAGAGCGTTAGATGAAGTCAATGTCGCTAAAGATCTACGAGATAAGGTTTGTGTTGATATAAGACAAACACTGCAAATTGCCTATAATGATGTCAATAAGCTGAGTGAGCAGCTGCCAGTATTAAATCAACACCGTTTATCCTCAAATAAAGTGAGAACAGCCTATAAAAACCAATTTGACATTGGGCAACGCACTCTTCTTGATGTGCTAGATTCAGAAAATGAATATTTCCAGGCGTCACGAGCTTTTACCAATGCTAATTATGATCTCAGTCTTGCCGTCACTAGAACGCTGGCAGGTATGGGGCAGCTTCTGACTGCAGTCAATGTCGCACGGAATGGCTTACCGACCTTAGCTGATTTAGGTACTGAGCCGTTGCAAGTAAAGCCAGAAGAAATTTGCGGTATTACTGAAATCGATAATCAACTTGCCAGCTTAAGAGATGATGATGGCGATGGCGTACCTAATTATCGCGATGATTGCCCAGATACGCCAAAAGGTGACAAAGTTGATGCTAAAGGGTGTTCAGTTTTTGAAGCGGAACAAGTTACCATCAGCTTAAACGTGCTGTTTGCACATGATTCAGATATTATTGACCAACGCTATACCGATGATATCGCTGCATTAGCTAATTATCTGAATCGATACCCAAATACTAAAGTAGAGATTCAAGGGCATACCTCAGCCGTAGGGAAGGAATGGTATAACCAAATGCTTTCTGAAAGAAGAGCCAGAGCGGTCGCCTCAATACTTTCACAGCGTTTTGGTATTAGCACCAATCGTATAAGTGCTAACGGTTATGCCTCCAGCAGACCTAAAGTATCAGGCGACACAGAGGAAGCGCATCGCCAAAATCGAAGAATTGAGGCCAGTGTAACAGCAAGATAAATTTCTAGCTGTAAATGTATAACCTGAGCAGCTATGGTAATGTGGCGGCTCAGGTTTTAGTGTTATTAAAGAAGTTGCAGTAAGGAAATTTCTTAATATGGAGTCACAGAAAGAACATTTCGATCCTCTGGCAGAGTGTTTAAAGCTAATTGCACTAAGTCACCACAGAGAATTTAGTAAAGAGTCGATTTTATCTGGACTACCACTAAGTAATGGCTGTTTAACTCCTTCCGTTTTTGACAGAGCAGCAAAAAAAGTTGGCTTCAGCAGTAAGCTTGCCAACAGGCCGCTTGCAGCAATCAATCCTAATTTACTACCATGTATTTTATTACTGAATAATAAAAGCTGTTGCTTACTCACCAAATTAAACGTACAAGACAATACCGCAGAAGTTATCTTCCCTGATTTACCAACGAGTAGCCAAACTCTTACGCTTACCGAATTAGATGCACTTTATGCCGGTCAATTAATTTATTGCAGACCAGAATTTCAGTTTGATAAACGCGCACCCATCATTCAAAACCTAAGAGAAAGGCATTGGTTTTGGAGTGTTATCAAAGAAAATCGCAGACTATATCGTGATGTGATCATTGCCGCTTTTGTTATAAACCTGCTTGCTGTTGCTATGCCACTTTATGTCATGAATATTTATGACAGAGTGGTACCGAATCACGCAACTGCAACTTTATGGGTACTGTCGGCGGGTATTTTACTGGCTTTATTTGCCGATCTTATCCTCAGGCTAATGCGCAGTTGGTTTGTTGATCTCGCAGCAAGTCGAGCCGACATCAAGCTTTCATCCTCCATTATGGAGAAAGTGATGGGCATGAAGCTAATGCATAGACCAGATTCAACAGGCTCTTTTACTTCTAATATACAGTCTTTTGAATCTATCCGTAGCTTTACAGGCTCTTTAACAATAGTCACTTTAGTCGACCTACCTTTTATTTTACTCTTTATCACCATCATTGCGCTCATAAGTTGGCCGCTGATAATACCGATACTATTAGGCGGGGCCTTTATCATCTTTTACGCATTAATGGCACAACAAAAGATGAAGAGCTTATCTGAAGACTCCATGCGCGCCAGTGCTATGCGCAACTCAACCTTGGTAGAAAGTATTTCTAACTTAGAAAACGTAAAAAGCTTCAACGCCCAAAGCCATATCCAATCAGTCTGGGAAAAAGCGACTATTTTTATTAGCCGTTCTGGCGCCAAAATGCGCTTTTTATCGACTTCTATTACCAATACATCCATGTTTGTGCAACATACCGTGTCTATTGTCATTATGGTTATTGGGGTATATCTACTGATCGATGGGCAAATGACCCAAGGTGGATTGATCGGCGCATACATGCTTTCATCCAGAGCTATTGCCCCCATAACACAAGTAGCTGGTTTGCTTGCTCAGTACCATAACGCAGCGACTGCCATGATTTCACTTGATGAAATTATGGCAAGACCGACGGAAAATGAGAGCAGAAACAATCAAATTAGTCGCCCTGTTTTAAAAGGTGATATTGAGTTTCGCCAAGTCAATTTCAAATATCCAGGTGCTGAAAACCTTGCCCTATCAGGTGTTAGCTTCAAAATCAAAGCCGGTGAACACGTGGCAATTCTAGGTAAAAATGGCTCAGGCAAAAGCACACTTGAGCGGCTAATCCTTGGGCTTTATGAGCCAGAATCAGGCGCCGTGTTAATTGACGATGTCGATAGCAGACAGCTTAATCCTACAGAGTTACGCCGCAATATCGGTTATGTACCGCAAGATATTTCGTTATTTTTTGGTACATTGAAAGAAAACATTATCACTGCTCATCCGCAAGCTAAAGATGATGAAATACTCAAGGCTGCCGACTTAGCCGGTATTCTGCCTTTCGCTAATAAGCATCCAGCGGGTTTTGATATGCCCGTTGGTGAAAGTGGAAAACTGTTATCCGGTGGCCAACGTCAATCTGTAGCCATCGCCAGAGCCTTAATCAATGAACCTGCTATTTTATTACTAGATGAACCTAGTGGCTCGCTTGACCACTCTAGTGAAGAAATCCTAAAACAAAAACTTGCACAATACGCTGTTGGTAAAACAATGTTGGTTGTAACACATCGAAGTTCATTACTGTCTCTTGCTGAAAGAATAATCGTTATAGATGCCGGTAAAATCGTTGCAGATGGACCCAAAGACATGGTGTTAGATGCATTACGTCAAGGTAGAGTTGGGAGCGCCAGCTAATGAGCAACGAAAAAGAAAAAACACTTGAACAACGTAGTTTTGAGAAAATTAGCACACTCACTGCCTTGCCAACTGCAGCCAACTTATTAGAACGCTTCTTTAGCCGTTGGCTCACGCCAGCACAGCAGAGTGATTGGGTGGTTGATGCCGAATGGGCCAGAATCCAACAAGAGCCGCTTCGGGCCAGAGCGTTACTTTACACTATATTGATTGCTTTTGTAGTGCTAATCATTTGGGCAGCATTCGCCCCGTTAGATGAAGTGGCCAGAGGTGATGGCAAGGTTATCCCGTCACAACAGCTTCAGGTCATGCAGTCTTTAGACGGAGGTATCGTCGAGGCCATCTTTGTCAGAGAAGGACAAATTGTTGAAGCTGGAGACCCGCTTTTACGCATCGACCCAACGCGTTTTATCGCGAATTTCAGGGAAAGTAGAGCGCAATTTTTTGCGCTCACAGCTGAAGTCGCCCGTTTAAGAGCGCTAACCACGAATAACGAATTAGTCTTCCCTGACGAACTGCTGTCTGAAGCCCCCTACATTGTGTTGCAAGAGCAACAATTATATGAAACCAGCAAAGCCGAATTAGCTGCGCAGCAGGCCGCGATTCGAAATCAAATGACGCAACGACAAGAAGAATTGCGTGAAATTCAAGCGGCAGAAGTGCAATTTAGAACCACCTTAGAACTCACCACCAGGGAACTCAATGTCACAAAACCCCTGCTCGCTTCCGGCGCAGTGTCTGATGTAGATATTATTCGCTTAGAACGCGATGTGGCTAATTTAACTGGTGAATTAAGGCGTTCACAAGCCAATATTGCTAGGGCTCAAGCCGCCATCTCTGAAGCCAATAATAAATTGCGCGAAACAGAGCTTACCATGCTTAATCGCTGGCAGAGCCAATTAGCAGAATCAAGAGCTAAATTAGAAAGCTTAACCGAAGCAGAAGCGGGCTTAGCTGATAAAGTAAAACAAACAGAAATCCGCTCTCCTGTAAGGGGTACCGTACAACGGCTATATTTTAATACCTTGGGTGGTGTTATTACCCCAGGGAGAGATGTACTTGAAATCATCCCTCTTGACGATCAATTAATCATTGAAGCACGCATTCCTCCTAAAGATATTGCTTTCATTAGGCCTGGCCAAACTGCAATGATCAAGTTTACCGCCTATGATTTTGCTGTCTATGGCGGGCTGAGTGCCGAAGTACAGCATATCAGTGCCGATACGATTACTGATGAGCACGAAAATACTTTTTATCTGGTTCGTTTGAAAACACATGACATTGGTTTTAACGATGAACTTCTAATAATACCCGGTATGACCACCCAAGTTGATATCATTACAGGGAAGAAGACCGTCTTGGAATACCTTTTAAAACCGGTGCTAAGGGCAACTTCACAGGCGATGACGGAACGATGAAACTACAGCATATTATTTATACGGAACAAGAGCTGATTAGCCCAAGATGGCTAGATGCCATGCCTGAGGCTTTAATTGAAACTCAGTTTATCAAACAGCAAGTACCCGCAAACACCGTAATCTGGGTCGTTGTTGGCATAACGCAGTGGCAGGAAATCATCCAATTTTTCAATGCTAATGGCAATTCTGTATTGGCATTAACTCGAAATGGTACCACGCAAGAGGTACTTGCAGCGTTAAATGCCGGCGCTAAAGGTTATCTTGACCTATTTTCGAATACCGCCATACTTGAGCAAGCGGCTAACGCCGTAACGCATGGCGCTTTATGGTTGCCAGCATCAATAGTAACAGGTCTTATTGGTTCATTATCCACGAAAATTCCTTTTGAAAACGATGAGGCTTTACAAAAGCTGACCAAAAGAGAATTAGATGTAGTGAATGAAATTAAAACAGGCTTAAGCAATAAAGAAATTGCCAGAAGACTGGCAATCTCAGAGCGGACAGTTAAGGAGCATCTTACTTCCGTGTTTTCAAAACTAGAGGTTAGTGACAGATTTCAGTTAATCTTGAAACTCAAAAACTAGGTTTGCAGCAAGTTAGCCAAGGAGAAGTCTATGTTCGTAAAAAGAAATGCTAATGCAGACATTGTGCTGATTAGCAAAGAACGCATTCCCGGCGTTGCTGAAGAATATATTGAGGCTGATTCACCGGCATTAGTTGATTTTATGCAAAATGCCAAAGAGCATTCGCCTGTGGTGGAGTTTAAAAAGTCAGACCAAGATTTAATTCGGGTACTAGAAGATGTTATTGACCTATTGACTGCAAAAGGCATTATCCAGTTTACTGATCTGCCGCAAGCCGCTCAGCAGAAACTGTTATCACGTCAGGATATCAGACACCGCATCGCAACCTTAGATTTGGTATCAGACAACCCTGATGAAGAAACCGTGAATTTAGAGCTTTAATCCAGTATTGTGCGCAACTCCCGCTTTTAGGAGCTGCGCTATTTATGCTCCGTATTACACCACGGTTACGCCAGGCCCAGTTATCGCATCCAAACCGACTTGTTGTAATAAAGCCGCGTCATAGTCAACAACCACACCTTCTGCAATCATAGTTAATCCTAACGAGTGCCCCAAAGCACAAAAGCCACCGACAAACTCTTTCGCATCTTGCGGCGCGCTAAATAGCTGCCTGATTAATGAAGCATCGACTTTCAAATAGTCTAAGCCTAACTCTTGAATATCTTTTAATTGCGCAAATTGATTACCTGCTGCCTGCACCCCTAGCATAACCCCGAGCGGCTTGACCGCTTTCACAAAATCTTTGAATGCAGCTATCTCTGCTATCACAGCCTGTTCGTTAAACTCTAGCGAAAGCCTTGTACTTAACTCGGGCTGCGACGCTAAAAGATTAATAATACTATTCTTAAACGCATGTTCTTTAATGGTCTCAATACTCATATTCACGGCTAGTAACAGCGTTTCAGAGTTTTGTAGCAGAGTTAAAGCGGTGCGAATCACCGCAATATCAAGCTGAGCCAGCAAACCTAAGCGTCGAGCCCAAGCAATAAAGCAACCTGCTGATCGCGTTTCTCCAGCCAAGTGTATTCTGGCCATCGCTTCGTGATGCACTAAACCGCCATCATAACGACATACCGGATATTGCTTCAGAGAAATAGCATTACTTTGAATGGCCGTGGTGAGTGCTTCTCGCCACTCGGCTGCACTGCGGAACATCTGGCCTTGTTCCGGTAAGTAAGCCAGCTCAATCCCCGCTTCTGTTGTTAACTCAGCATTAGCTAGCACATTGTCTAATTTGATCAAAATATCTGCTTTCGCTTCGCCACTAAAAAACTGCGTTGCCGCTAATGGCAACTGTATATTGACGTCCGCCTGATAACACGCTTGCACCTGTCTAAGCGCTTGCTGAATAGCACCATGAATTTCGGCTAAATCATCAGTTTGTGTCAACAAAATTGCAAAGTCACTACTGTTTAACCTGGCAACCACGCTTGAACTAATCTGACCTTCCAGCGCCTTGCAACGTTGCTGTAAAATACTCGCAACGCTACATAAGATTTTATCTGTAGTCTTATGGCCTAGCTGTTGATTAATAAGCCGCAAATCGAACACTCTGAGCATACAAATCACGTGCGGTTCTGATTTATCATCTCCAGCAACAGCGGCATCCAATGCGGCCATAAACGTGGTTCTATTGCTTAAACCTGTTAATTCATCTAATTGAAACTTAATGCGCATTTCATCTAGGCGCTTATTTTCTGCCTCCAGCATATTGCGAACCCTTAATGATAATAGGTTCATAGCACGCACAACACGCCCAAACTCAAGCGTTTTAGGCTCATTAGAGGTAATAAAGCGTCGCCCACCGATTGCCTCAGCCTGGGCAACCACATCGTCCAGCGGCCGAGTAATTATTTTCAGCACTACCGTACCCAGAGCCCCTGAAAAGAACGCGACAACAGCAAACCAGAAAAACATCTTTGACGTGCTTTGCCATAATGCTTGCAGCGCAAATTTGCTATGGCTTTCAACATATAAGGTGCCAAACTGTTGCCAACCATCTTGGATTTGTGCAACGCCAGGCAATACGTTTAATGGCACTAAGGCAGTAAACCAGGCAGGAACGGATTCGGCAGTTTCAGACTGATACTCCTTCACTAAAAAAGTCTCGCCATTAGCCAAAATTAAAGCAATTTTCTGATAATGGCCGGTATCAAACTGGGCTGCGAGTAGTAATTCAATCAGCGTAGGATCTTTTTCTAATTGCGAAATCGACAGTGCAAGCATATTGGCATTATCAATATTTTTGACATTTAATTGCTCTGTAAAATAGTTTCTTGCACTGTAACTACTTATCGAAAAACTACTCACAAAAGCCAGTGCCAGTACGACAGTGATCACAACCCAAAGTTGTTTAATTAATGACATGGTTCACTCTCTAAAATACCAAAACGATAAAAATTCAGCACAGCGTTAAAAGCGAATACCATCTTGTTGCATTCGCTCTAACACATCACGCCAACGCGACAAGCGCGCTGTGGGACTAGAAGCCGCTCGATTACTACTTAAATGCCCAGCCCATAAACCTTCACTGTTAAAACTAAATACAGGAGACAAATCTGGTCGCTCAGAAGCTAAAGCAACCGTATTGATCAGATTATCCAAAATAAGCGGTTCAGCCGTTGGCTCTGCATAATATCCCAGCACCATATGAGGCTCAAATATCGAACTATTTGGACCGCCCATTCTGGCACGGACATAAATCAATCGCAGTTTAGCATCGTCAATCCCTGCGAATCTAAGGCTAATATACTTGGCTATCGCATAATCTTCACAATCACCAAAACCTTTTGCCAAGGTTTCCATGGGAGTAGCCCAATAGTCACTGGCATTCCATAAGGCTTGGTCTGATTTAAAACGAATATTGTTTTGAAAAAATTGATTTACCCGATTTAACTTCTCAAGCTCATCTAAATTCTCCAGGCCCATTAGCATGCGCTCCCATTGCCGTGAGAGCTCAACTCGCGACTCACCATGCCTATTCAGCATTTCGCGATGAAACACAGCAAAATCAATCCCAACACTTTTACTGTTTGCTACTGAATAGCTAACGTAGAGGAATGCTAATAGTAAAAGCATGCTCAAAAACACGGGATAAAGCGAACGCCTAAACATCTGAATACACAATGCGATGTCGAAAAGGTTGCGCCAAATTGCCAAAATAATAGGGGGCACCTGTAAGCTTGCTCATCTATCTAAATTAAACCTTGCTCTAAGCATAAACTAATTAACCGCCTTTCTTAATGCTATTTAGCCGATGGCGCAAATTAAATTCCCTGATCACAGCCTGCTATAGCATAAAGACATCTGGAAGTCTCTTGCAGACTGTGCCATAGTCATGACGCAATTATGAAATCTTTAATTGTTGTACTGAGCCCAGGATCAGGTTGTTAAAGTTATTGCTTTAATAAAAATAATTTGGAGAAATCACTATGCGCAGCTTTACGCAACACCCTATCGCCTTGGCAGTGGCAGTTTCACTGCTAAGCCCAGCTGCCTATGCGCAGCAAGTTGCTTCGGAAGAAGACGAAAAAATTGAACAAATTGTGGTTACAGGCACCCGAGTCGCAGGTCGCTCAGTATCTGATACCGCTGTACCAATTGATATTATTAGCACTGAAATGCTGCAACGCGCTGGCTCCACGGAGTTAAATCAGTTGCTTTCTACCGCGCTACCCTCGTTTAATTTCCCAAGGCCAGGTCTTGCTGATGGTACCGATACGGTTCGCCCAGCAACGCTTCGCGGTTTAGGGCCAGATCAATCTTTAGTATTAGTAAACTCAAAGCGTCGCCACGCGGCGGCGTTAGTCAATGTGAATGGCACCGTTGGACGGGGCTCTTCTGCCGTCGATCTTAACACCATACCCACTGCCGCAATCAGCTCGGTGGAAGTACTGCGTGACGGTGCCTCCGCTCAATATGGCTCTGACGCTATTGCTGGTGTGCTAAATGTCAGATTACGTGAAGCCAGTGAAGGCGGTAATATAACTACATCTTACGGTTGGCGCGATACAAACTACAGTACACCGACTACACCACCACCTGCAGGCGCAACGTGGAGCGCTCCTGCGAATATTGAGCGCAGTAGAACAGATGGTGAAACACTGACAATTAGTGGCTGGCGTGGCTTCGAATTGGGTAGTAATGCTTTTTTAACCCTGTCTGCTGAGTATAAAGACGCAGAGCGAACTGAACGTGGTGGCTGGGACTTTCGCCAGCAATACGCGCTGGTAGATGGCGAGTTTGACCCTCGCGAAGCGCTATTTAATCGTTTTAATGCTTGGTATGGTGAACCAGAACTTGCGCAATTCACCCTTTTCGCCAATGCTGGCAAAACGCTGGATAACGGTAAATTATATGGATGGTTCAGCTATCAAGATCGCGAAGCCAAATCGGCTGGTTTTTACCGTCCTGCAAGAGATGCGCGCAATGTAATTGAAATTTATCCAGACGGATTTTTACCTATCATTTCGCCCGATGTGACTGATGCCAGCGCCGCTGTAGGTTATGAATTTGATGTCGGTGAATGGACAGTTGATACCTCCTTAGTCTGGGGGCAAAACCGAATGGCTTTTACTATTGAAAATACGCTAAACCGCTCGATTGGACCTAGCAGCAAAACAGAGTTTTATGCCGGCGGCTATCGTTATGGGCAGGCGGTGTTTAATCTTTCTGGTGTTCGCTCATTTAACGTAGCGGCCTTAGCTTCCCCCTTAAACTTAGCAACCGGCGTAGAAATGCGCCGCGAGCGTTATAGTATTTTTGCGGGAGAGCCAGACTCTTGGCGTAATGGTGGTGTATTACTGCCTAATGGCAACCCTACCGCCTCTGGCGCACAGGTATTCCCTGGTTTTAGACCAACAAATGAAACTCGAGATACACGTCGTGCCATAGGCGCCTTTTTAGATCTTGAAGCAAATATTACGGATAATTTGCTTGGTTCAATAGCCGTTCGTGCTGAGGATTATTCTGATTTTGGTAGTAATTTAACTGGTAAAGCCGCTTTACGTTATGATTTTACTGATAACTTCGGATTAAGAGGCTCTCTACAAAATGGTTTTAGAGCACCTTCATTACAGCAGCAAAACTTTACCGCAACTTCGACAAACTTTATTAATGGCGTACCTTTTGATATCACGACATTCCCAGTTAGTGATCCTGTTGCACAAGCACTAGGAGCAAAGGCCCTAGATGCTGAGAAATCGGTGAACTTTTCATTAGGAACAGTATTTCGTCTGGGCGGTGTATCTGTCACCATCGATGGGTATCAGATTAATATTGATGATCGCATTGTACTATCAGAGAACCTCACCGCGGTGAATGTTCGTGAATACCTCACTTCGCAAGGGTTCATAGGCATAGGCGGTGGGCGCTTCTTTATTAATGGGGTTGATACCGAAACGCAGGGCGTGGATGTTGTAATTAACTGGTCTCTGCCAACAGAGCACCTTGGTTTATTTGATTTTACCTTAGTGGGTAATTACAACGAGACCAAAGTAACCGCTTTACCAGAAACCTCTCAGCTGTCTGCGTTAAACCCAGCGCCCACCTTATTTGGTCGGGTTAATGTGTTAACTTTTGAAAAGGGCACTCCAAAAGATAAATTTGGCGCCACGGTTAACTGGCAGTACGACAGACTAAGCGCCAGCGTAAAAGCAACGCGTTATGGTGAAGTGCTGGCACCGGGTACTACAGCAGCAAATGACTTCGTATTAAGTCCAAAAACGCTGGTCGATTTGGAAGCAAGATACGAGTTTAACGACAACTGGACGCTGGCTTTTGGTGCGGATAATATTTTTGACCAATATCCAGATGCCTTTCCAACGAGGTTAAATACTACGGGAGCCACGTCGTTCTCCAACTATTCACCTTTTGGCCGTTCCGGTCGGTTGTTTTATGGAAAAATAGCCTATAACTTCTAATAGAATCTGTTAGTTAGTTTTAGATACAGCAGGCGCTAATAGCGCCTGCTGTTATATTCACTAGGCTAAACCATTAATAGCAGATATTGGCACTAAACTTTCAAGTGCAGGTTTCGCAAAGTAGTAGCCCTGCAAATAACGAATACCTACGGCAGTTAAATACTCCAGCTCTTCACGTGTTTCCACGCCTTCAGCCAAAACCTTTGCACCTTGTAGTTCACATTGCGCGATAGTCTTTAATAAAATGTTTTGGTTGACCACATTAATATGAATATCGCGGATCAGCTGCATATCTAACTTTAAGATATGTGGCTTTAATTCTATCAACCAATCCAAGGTGGCATAACCTGAACCATAATCATCAATCGCCGTTTGAAAACCTCTTTTGGCATAACTGCGGAAAATTCGATTTAAATGATTTTTATCCGGTATCTCTTCACCCTCGGTGACTTCAAAAATCAACTTGGTTAAATCAAAACCATATAAATCTGCCGCTTCAATGGTCGCTTTGATACAGGTTTCTGGGTTATACACCGCATTGGGTAGAAAGTTGATATTTAAGTAGGTTTCACAGCCTAATTTTGCCGCTGTTTCTATTGCCTTAACTCGACATGCCTGATCAAAATAATACTTGTTCTTAGCATTAATTTGCTGAAAAACCCACGCAGCACCCTCGCCATTTGGCCCGCGCACCAAGGCTTCATAAGCAAATATTTGCTTGGTTTGCCAATCAAGGATTGGCTGAAACGCCATACGGATTTGAAAACCTAAGTCTTGTCCACTTAAGCAATCGCTACAGCTTTGTTGTTTTACTGTGTCTGGAAACTGCATAACAATAGACCTCGACTGGATGAAGAATCCAATAAGCTGTTTAGACGATATACGCGTATAACATCGGGTAGTTTTGAAAATTGCTGAAAATTGACGATAAATAGCTCAAAACTAGCAGTAGTAACTTAGAAATGTATAATAGCAGACAAATTCTTGGTACGCCCGAGCAGGCCTCTAAAAGGTAAGACATGAAATATAAAGATTTACGTGACTTTATGCATCAGCTTGAACAACGTGGCGAATTGGTCAGGATCAAGCAGCCTATCGATCCGGTGTTAGAAATGACCGAAATAGCCGACCGTACTCTCAGAGCGGGTGGTCCAGCCTTGCTCTTTGAAAATCCTAAAGGCTATAACATTCCCGTATTGGCAAATTTGTTTGGCACACCGCTGCGTGTTGCGCTGGGCATGGGTCAGGAAGATGTAGGGGCGCTGCGCGAAGTGGGTAAATTGCTGGCCTTTTTAAAAGAGCCTGAACCACCGAAGGGTTTGAAAGACGCTTTTAGTAAGTTACCGATCTTCAAGCAAGTGCTAAATATGTCGGTAAAACAAGTTAAAAAAGCGGTTTGCCAACAAGTGGTGTTAACTGGCGAGCAGGTTGATCTAACCCAACTCCCCGTGATGACGTGCTGGCCTGGCGACGCCGCGCCCTTAATTACTTGGGGCCTGACCGTGACGAAAGGCCCGCATAAAGAGCGACAAAACCTTGGCATTTATCGCCAACAAGTACTGGGGAAAAACAAAGTCATTATGCGCTGGCTATCGCATCGTGGTGGCGCGCTGGATTTCTTTGAATGGCAAAAAGCCCACCCTGGACAGCGTTTTCCGGTTGCTGTAGCACTCGGCGCGGATCCGGCGACTATTTTAGGTGCCGTCACACCGGTGCCAGATACACTATCAGAATACGGCTTTGCCGGCTTGCTACGCGGTGATAATACCGAAGTGGTTAAATGTATTAGTAATGATTTACAAGTTCCGGCTAATGCTGAGTTCGTGCTGGAAGGCTATATCGAACCTGGTGAGATGGCACCAGAAGGGCCTTATGGTGATCATACCGGTTACTACAATGAAGTAGACAGCTTCCCCGTCTTTACCGTGACGCATATTACGCACCGGCAAGAGCCAATTTATCACAGCACCTATACCGGTCGACCACCAGATGAACCCGCCATTCTTGGTGTGGCACTGAATGAAGTATTTGTGCCTATCTTGCAGAAGCAATTCCCAGAGATCACGGATTTTTATTTGCCGCCGGAAGGATGCTCTTATCGGTTAGCCGTTGTGACGATGAAAAAACAATACCCTGGCCATGCTAAGCGCGTGATGATGGGCGTTTGGTCTTTTCTGCGCCAGTTTATGTATACCAAGTTTGTGATTGTCTGCGACGATGATATCAATGCGCGTGATTGGCAAGATGTGATTTGGGCTATTACTACACGGATGGATCCTGCTAGAGATACCACTCTAGTGGAGAATACCCCTATCGATTATCTTGATTTTGCCTCACCGGTCTCAGGATTGGGCTCAAAAATGGGCATGGACGCAACCAATAAATGGCCAGGAGAAACCTCACGGGAATGGGGCGAGCCGATCGTGATGTCCGATGATGTCAAACAACGGATCGATGCCTTATGGCCTAGCCTAGGCATTCCTTTACCGGATAACGTAAAATGAGTTTTCAAGTTAAGGTTCTACCAGCAAAACTCCACTTTAAGGTAGAAAATAATGAAACCATTTTGCAGGCCGCGCTAAGGCAAGGTATTGATTTTCCTTACCGCTGCCAGCAAGGCGTTTGTACCAGCTGCGTCTGTAAATTACGCGCGGGTTCGGTGCATTATGTACCACCAAGCCCGCTTACTGAGCTAGACCAACAGCAAGCTTTTGTATACTGTTGTCTAGCTTATGCGGATTCAGATTTAGAACTTCACCACCCCTTTATTCGCGGCTAAAGGCCGCTTACTACGAGATGTTTATGAACGCTATCGCTTGTCAGGTTGTTTCCATTGAAGCACTCACCCCAGTAGTGCATAAAGTGCTATTAGCACCCTCAGCACCCGTTACTTTTACTGCAGGTCAGTATCTACAAATCTGTATTACAACAACCGACAAACGTCCTTTTTCTATTGCCAGTACACCCGATCAAAGCTTGCTTGAATTACATATTGGTACTCCAGAAGGTGATGCTTGGTCTAGCGCAGCAATGAGCCACTTGCAACAGCAGCATGCGTTAGCGGCTCCTGTACAAGTAGAAGTTGGTTTAGGAAAGGCACAATGGCTAGCAGGAAGTGACAGGCCGGTTATTTTAATGGCTGGTGGTACAGGTTTTTCCTATGTTTATAGTATCGCGATGGCCATTGCTGCCGCAAAACAGGACAAGCCGGTCTTTTTATATTGGGGCGTGCGCAGTGAAGATGCTCTGTACTATCAAGCAGAGCTTGAGCAATGGGCGACTGATCATCCAATGTTTCACTTTATTCCTGTGGTACAGCATCCTGCATCGTCTTGGACAGGGAGAACAGGCTTGGTGCATGAAGCCGTATTAAGTGATTTTGCCTCGCTGGCAGCTTACGATATTTATCTAGCAGGCCCGTTTGCTATGGCAGGCGTGGCTCGCACCGCTTTTCTTGCGCAAGGTGCACAACGGGAACAGCTATTTGCAGATGCATTTGCTTACATTTAATCCGCCACTACTCTGGTTTGTGACCCCAATACATGCCAAAATCCGAGTAAATGCACTAAAGGATGATAAAGATGCAGCATAAAACATTGATCAAAGTTCGTGGATATCATTTAGATATTTATCAGCATGTTAATAATGCGCGTTATCTAGAATTTTTAGAAGAAGCGCGCTGGGGTTACTTGGAAGATAGTGGCGATATTGACTGGTTTGCTGCGCATGGCCTTGCTTGGGTTATCGTTAATATCAATATTAACTACAAAGTTGCCGCCACTATGGGCCACACGTTAGAGGTGTATACCCGTTTTAGTAAAGTGGGAGGCAAGAGCGCAGTGGTTTCACAAGAAGTCAGAATTGCAGGTAGTGATGCGGTCGCTGCCGATGCCGAGGTGACCTTTGTTTGTCTGGATCAAAAAACCGGTAAAGCCGTTGCAATCGAAGGCGAACTGCGCCAGCGATTAGAACAACACTTAACAGAATAACGACACAAGTAAATATTTTTACCAAGGTTGGCTGTGCAAGCCAGCCTTGGTAGCAGCTAAAAAGAAGATAAGCCTATGCGGGCTTATTCAGCGATCTAACCACTTACTCATAACTTGCCTAAATAACACTGCATCATCGCTTTCTTTGCATGGTATGTCTTTTGCTGCCATCAATTGCTCAAATCCGCTAAGGGTGGGATCGACAATCAAACAACGATCTCCCACCCTAACCATGTGCATGCCTACTCCCGCTGCCGTATTATCATAGCTAAGTTGCTGATGTTCCTTAGCTACGGTTAAACGGGGCTGCTGTTGTTGTTTTGCCCAGCCAGTGTAGTCTGCTACTGGCGCACTCTGTTGCTGGGTGATGCCAGCTAATGCTCGCTCCGCTAAACTGGAGGAAGTCGCTGGCGTGGCAGTATGTTTGACGACTAAGCGAGTTTCAGTGTCTATTCTGGCATGTTCCGGAGTCGAAGCATTGTCCAACACGTCAGCTGACTCTGTACTCCCATTTGGTGCAGATAAGGTCTCTTGCGCAATACTGCTACTTGGGGGGGCTGCAACCTGCGTAGCAGCCTTTATTTCTTCGGGTTCTGGCGGCAACATAACCTCGGCCAAATCAGTAAACAGAGGCTCTGCGGAAACAGCAGGTTGGGGAGCGGTATACAAATAACTCGATATTGGCACTATCGCAGGCGGTGGCGAAACCGGTAAGGGTTTTAGCAGAAGAGCAAAAAACACCAAATGAATAAGGATTGCCCAACCAACTGGCAATAAATAGCCGTGATGCCAGTTTCGCTGCATGCCCACTCCTTGCGCTAAGCCACTCAGTATGATCAGAATACTAAGACGTTACCTACAGCGAAAGATTCCCGGTAATTTGCTGCCATAACTGTAATTTCTGGCTAAAAGGCATAGCGGCATAAGCCGGACTGGTAGAGGGTAACGCTAGTAAGTGGGGAATCGGCCTGACTAAATGAGGTTCTACGTGCTTTTGGAAGCTCTGTAAGGCTTTGCCGCCGTTAAAGGCTAGCAGCTGAATATGTGGGTGACTGGTGAAAAAACTGTCAAAATCGTTTGCCTGCTCATTGCGAATGGCACTATCCAGACTCCCCTGCCGTTCACAGTGAGCCAAAACATCCCATAGCGCGACACCCTGTGCAGTTAACTGCTGTAGGCGAATTGCATAAGGTAAATCAGCAGCAAAACCATATAACGAGGCCATAATCGGCCAAAAGGCATTTCGTGGATGCGCATAGTATTGCTGCTGCGCCAGCGAAGCAGCACCTGGCATACTGCCTAAAATCAGTACCCTGGCATCGGTATTCACAACCGGTGCCAGGCTTTGCAGCGGCTTTAGCACAGTTCAGGCTGATATTGTTTTACTTTTTGCCAAGCCATTGCGGCTTGCTCACGATCGCCCTCTTGTTCTGCTAAATAAGCCAGCACAGCGAATAAATAGCCGTTCGTTGGATTATCACGCAACCACTGTTGGACCATTTTACGTAATTTCAGCACCGAGCGACCAAGCGGTATTTGGCGTAAATAAGGCCAAGCAGATGCAAGGTCTGGCAAGCTTAACGCATTGACGAGTTTTTGCTCAGCTTGCTCGCATAAACCCACTTGCGCTTGCGCCCACGCTAAACCGAGCAGCGCTGCGGCAGATTTACGCTCTTTTGGTGGCAAATCTTGCAAAAAATCCGCATCTTCGCTGTAGCCCTGTTGCGCACTAAGCTGTGCGATGGCCATCGGGTAAAGCATAAAGCGCTGTTGCTGCCACTGCACCTTACTAAACCAGCGCTGGCTAATGGCTTGAGGTACCGTTTGTAACAATTGCCGCCATTGACCGGCTTGTTGTAAAGCCTGCATATATAACTGCCCTAAAGCGCCATCTTTTGCCGCTGCATCTAAATGCGCAGCAAGCACCTGACAAGCCTGACCTGCTTGGCCTTGTTGCAATAATAAATCGGCTTGTACAAATGCACTGTTACTATCGTCTGCTACCAAGGCTGTCGCCAGCGCGGCAGCTTGTTCACGCTGGCCAGCATATAAACTGGCATAGCTGGCTAACATTCGCTTTTCATTCTCGCAGTAGGGATCTTGTAAAGCATACTGTAACTGCTCGCTTGCCAGTTGCCATTGCTGCCGTGCATAAGCTTGTAAGCCTGCAGCAAATGCGAGCTGTGCCTTACGTTCACGCCTTGCACGAAAAAAATTGAATGACAGATGCTGCCAACGCACAAGTTTTTTGACCAAGGAAACGAAAAGGTACAACAGCAAAGCCATTACCAGTAATGCTAGTAATAAGCCTAACAAGGTCATTTCTATGGTATAACCCGCCACCACAATTTTGATATAGCCTGGGTTGTTAATCAGTACCGGCCCCAATAACATCGCCAGAATTAATAGGGCTGTTAATAGTAACAGCTTACTCATAACTCGCCTCCGTCATAGCAGCAAGGTGTCGGTCTAATTGCTGCAAGCTCTGCAGGACAGGTAAGTTAGGTGTTGCTACAGATGCTTTCGCTAACGTAACCAAATGCTCACTTGCTTGCTGCACAGCCGTATTCTCAGCGACAAAATAACGCTGTAACAAATCACTGGCTTGCCGTAACGCAGCGTGAAATACCTCGGGTTGTTGTTGCAAAAGCGCCATCTCTGCCAAGGTGAACTGCTGTTGCAAACTTAAACGGACGGTTACTTGCTGCTCCAGCGTAAGGGTGTAAAAATCTTCCGGTAAAGTGGCACGCACTTGAAAAAGTTTACGCCAACTTTGCTGCCAAAATGCCGCTAAATTTTTACGCCAATTGGCCAGCTCTGCATCCGGCTCTGGCAAACTAATCAGGTTTTGCACTGGCTGTTTCACAGGTAATTGCGTGCTAACCATACGTAATTGTGCTAACTGTAACTGAGTACTCGTTATGTCAGGTAAATTGACTTTTGCCAGTGCCGTCAAATCTGTGGTGATGGCTTGTCTGACGACAAGTAAGGCGGGATCATTAAGTTTAGCTAATTGCGCCTCTGCTGCAATCAGTAAAGCTTTGGCACTTGCGACATCGTGTTGTAAAGTGAGATTGTAACTGGCGCGTTTTAACAGGTAATGCGCCTCCATCACTAGCCAATGTTGTGGCGGCGCAGTTTCGCTTTGCTGTATTTGCTGGCGTAACGCCTGCACCTGTAATTGCAATTGTTCAATATAGTGTTGCTGTTGCAAACGTTGTTGCTGTTGCCAACTGGCTAACTCTTGCTGCTGCAATGCAAACGCCTGAGTTTGTTGCAGCAGGGCATCCGCTAGTTGTTGCTCTAGTCGCTGCGTTGTAACTTGATCTGCTTGTACATTGAGCAGCTGCTGCTGTTGAACTTGCTGCCATTGCGGCCACCACCATTTAGTCGCAACCGCTATTCCTACAGCTAACAGCAACACCAATAATAATGCGAACCAAGCGACCACATTACTATGCTTTACTTCTAAGGTAGCGTCTGCTGCAGCTTGTGCCGTTGACGTGAGCTCGGCATCTGCAACTGCATTAGGTAATTGTTCACTCATAGCTTGTCCTTGTTAAACTGCTTAATGGCTTCCAGCAACGCCTGATCATTTGCACTGCTGGCCAGATGTATATGTTGCGGTAAAATACCTAACGTCAACGCACTATCGCGCGCGCGAGGGCTGACCAAAATCCACTGTTTTTGGCATAGCCAGCTATGTTGCTCAAGAGGGACTAAACTAAAAATCCGCTGCAAAATTTCATTACTGGTTGCCACAATACAACTTACTTTTTGGTGTTGCCACTGTTGGCAGAGCTGAGCACCGTCGAGGGGTAACGGAATGCGGCTGTAACTTTGCACATAACGGACCAAAGCACCGCGACTGCAGAGAGTGTGTTTAATCAGTTCACGCCCAGCATTACCGCGCACAATCACAATGTGTTTACCCGCAACCTGTTGAAGTTCAGGTAAACTCAGCAAGCCTTCGCTACGCTGATCTTGCGGCACCGTGACCGCTTGGCCACTCCAACGCGACAGTGCCGCAGCGGTGGTTTCTCCGACTGCAAATAATGGCGCAGTCAATTCAGATGCGGGTATTTGCTGCTCAAGCGAATGCACAGCACTTAGACTAACAAAAATTAATAACTCCGCCTGCGTAAGTAGCTTAATATCTCTGGCTTTTAGCTGCACCATTTGCGTGGTAATCACTGGCTGGTAGAGATAAGCAATCGCCTCACTATCTAAAGCTTCCAGTAAATTATCCGCTTTGCCGGCAGGACGGGTAATTAAGAACATAGTGTAATCTAATTTTCCTGATAGACCGCGCTGAGGATTGCCCCTGCGCCAGCGGCTAACAACAGTTCTGCCAGCTGCTGCCCAAGCTGTTCTGCTTGCGCCGCGGGCCCTCTAATCTCATCACGAATAAGCTGTTGGCCATCTAAAGAACCGACTAAGCCTCTAAGCCAGAGTTGATCGCCCTCTTGTTCGGCAAAAGCACCAATCGGCACCTGACAGCCGCCCTGCAATCGACGATTCATAGCGCGTTCGGCTAAAACGCGGTTTCGCGTCTCACTATGCTCAAGCGGCGCTAACAATGCCTGCACCTGAGCATCGTCACTGCGGCACTCAATACCTACGGCACCCTGTCCATTGGCAGGTAAGCTAAGCTCAACCGGTAAATAGCTGGCAATGCGCTCAGCAAAGCCTAAGCGAATTAAGCCTGCTGCTGCCAAAATAATGGCTGCAAATTCACCATTATCTAATTTACTTAAACGGGTATTCACATTACCACGTAAATCCCGCACCTGTAAGTCAGGTCTTAGCGCCTTTAACTGACATTGACGACGCAAGCTCGAAGTCCCCACTACCGCACCTGCCGGTAATTGCGCTAAAGACGTAAATTGATTGGAGACAAAAGCATCCCGCGGATCTTCGCGCTCGCAGATAGTGCTTAGCATTAAGCCAGACGGAAACTCAACCGGGACATCTTTCATGCTATGCACAGCAATGTCGGCACGGTCTTCTAGAATCGCTGTTTCCAGCTCTTTTACAAATAACCCTTTACCACCAATTTTTGCCAATGGCGTATCCAAGATTTTATCGCCCTGGGTAGACATTGGCACCAACTCAACCTGCAATCCTGGATGATGCTTGATTAATTCGGCTTTAACAAACTCAGCTTGCCACAGCGCCAGCGCGCTTTTACGAGTGGCAATACGGATACGTTGCATAAAATTAGTCCTCGACCTTAGCAAGCAGCCGACTTTGGATAAAACGGCTGATTTCATCAATTTCTTGGGCACAAACACTGTGCGGCATCCGATAATCGCGCCAGCTCACATTAAAACCTGCGGCTTTGTATGTATGAAAAGCCTGCTGGCCTGCACTCAGTGGCACCACGGGATCTTGCGTACCGTGCGCGATAAAGACTGGCGTCTTTTTATTATGCGACAGTTGTTCTGTTGCTAATTTTTCTGGGCAGGCCATATAGGTGGATAGCGCCATAAAACCCGCTAGCTTGTAAGGCAGTCGTGGCAGCAAATGTAAGGTGATCACACCGCCTTGACTAAAGCCCGCCAACATAATCTGCTCACTAGGAATGCCTTCGCTGATTAATTTATCTAACAAGGCTTTCACGGCATCCGCCGATTGCCGCACACCGGCTTCATCAGCCCGGTTGGTTAAGTCCATGGTTTTAATATCGTACCAAGCACGCATCCGCATGCCACCATTAATGGTAACAGGTATTTCTGGCGCATGCGGGAACAGAAAACGGACCCCCGCATCGGCGGGTAAGCGTAATTCCGGCACGATAGGCGAAAAACCATGGCCTGAATCGCCCAAACCATGTAACCAGACTACCACGGCCTGTGTTTTACCTTGCGCCGGTACATCAACAAAAGGAAGTAATGCCATCTTATTGCGGTCCTAATACAACAGACACGCCGGCTTGCTTTGATGCGGCGTCATTTAAGAGTTGCCAGAATTCTGTACCGGTACGGTTATCAATCCACTGACCATCTCGCCATTCAAAATGATGGCCATTAAATTTAGTGGCAACCCATAGTTGCTGCAAGGGGGGCTGCTTGTTAATGATAATTTTGCTTCTATCAGGAAAGGTAATAGCCAGTAAGCCACCATTTGACTCGTAATCCAGATCAAGCTCTTGCTGCTCAATACCGTCTTCTACTGCCAGTAACATCTGGTCAGTTAATTCATCATATTCTAGATCATTCATCTACTTCACCTGTTTGCTTTTATTGCTAAGGATGCGATTATAGAGCGTCAATTAATTAATGAAATAAAAAACCATGCACGCTCAGCGAATTTCACGATCGTTATGCCTGCTGCTAAGCGGGCTTCTTTGCACAGCACTGTTAAGCGCTTGTGGCCAGAAAGGTCCACTTACCTTACCACAGGCCAAGCCAGAAGTGGCAGAGCCACAGCCGCAAAAGATAACCGAACCAACTGAACAACAAGGGTGACAGAATTGGATTACTTTAATTATCAAGGTGATACTTTATTTGCCGAGCAAGTAGCACTAGCAACTATCGCGGCTGATTATGGCACCCCAACCTATGTTTATTCCAAAGCGACCATCGAAAAACATTACCATGCCTTTGCTGATGCTGCCGCTGCGCATCCACAAAGCTTGGTGTGCTATGCCGTGAAGGCCAACAGTAATTTAGCGGTGTTAAATTTACTGGCCAAGCTGGGCAGTGGTTTTGATCTGGTCTCAGGTGGCGAATTGCGTCGAGTGATTGCTGCTGGTGGTGATCCTGCTAAGGTCGTGTTTTCTGGCGTGGGCAAAACGGCAGAGGAAATGCATTTCGCACTGCAGCTCGGTATCAAGTGTTTTAATGTTGAATCAGTCAGTGAATTGCATCGCTTACAAGAGGTTGCCAAACGCTTAGATAAAAAAGCTCCGGTCTCACTGCGGGTCAATCCGGATATTGATGCCAAAACCCATCCTTACATCTCAACGGGCTTAAAAGCTAATAAATTTGGCGTTGATATTCAATTAGCCCCAGATATCTATCGCGCAGCGCGCGAACTTAGCCATATTGAATTGGTGGGCGTTGATTGTCATATCGGTTCGCAACTTACCGAAACCCAGCCGTTTTTAGAGGCATTAGACAAACTGCTGCTGCTGATTACTGCATTAAAAGCTGACGGTATTGTGTTAAAGCATATCGATATTGGCGGTGGCCTCGGCGTGACTTATGACAAAGAGCAACCGCCTTTACCGTCTGACTACATTACTAAAGTGGTCGAGCGTTTACAGCATCATCCCGAACTTGAGCTGATTATGGAACCCGGTCGCGCTATCATGGCGAATGCCGGTATTTTGCTTACCAAAGTAGAATATTTAAAACCTGGCCAAGAAAAGCATTTCGCTATTGTGGATGCAGCCATGAATGATCTTATTCGCCCAGCACTATACAGTGCCTGGATGAATATTGTGCCGGTGGTGATCAATAACACACTTAACAAACAGCTTTATGATGTTGTAGGGCCAGTTTGCGAAACCGGTGACTTCCTTGGCAAAGATCGTGAGTTAGCGCTTAATGAAGGTGATTTACTGGCGGTACGCTCTGCCGGTGCGTATGGCTTTACCATGAGCTCTAACTATAACAGCCGGCCCCGCGCTGCTGAAATTATGGTCGATGGCGCTCGCTGCCACCTGATCCGTGCTCGTGAACAATGGCAAGATCTCTGGCACGGCGAACAGATTCTGACAGACTAAGTATTTAAGGGCATCATGCTGCTAAACTTTACCAAAATGCACGGGCTAGGAAATGATTTTATGATGGTTGATGCTGTCAGCCAGAATATCTTCCTCACCAAAGAGCAAATTAAACAACTGGCTAATCGCAACTTCGGGATCGGCTTTGACCAATTATTGATGGTTGAGCCGCCTTATGATCCAGATCTAGATTTCCACTACCGGATTTTTAACGCCGATGGTTCAGAAGTAGAACAATGTGGTAATGGCGCGCGCTGTTTCGCAAAATTCGTGCGCTACCGTGGTTTAACCAATAAAACCAAAATTAATGTCAGTACCAAGTCAGGCAAGATCACCCTTTATGTTGAACAAGATGGTCAAGTCACCGTCAATATGGGGATCCCACAGTTAGAACCCGCTAAGGTGCCTTTTAAAGCGCAAAAACAGGAGGCGACCTATATCCTGCTAACCGAGCAACAAACCGTATTTTGCGGCGTTGCATCTATGGGAAATCCCCACGCCGTCTTGGATGTTACCGATATCCAAACCGCTGCGGTAAAAACGCTTGGGCCAGAATTAGAGCTGCATGAGCGTTTCCCTGAAAAAGCCAATATTGGTTTTATGCAAGTGTTATCGCCTCAACATATTAAGCTCAGAGTATGGGAGCGTGGCGCAGGCGAAACATTGGCCTGTGGTACGGGAGCTTGTGCTGCCGTGGTGGTGGGGCAATTACAAAAAAAACTGGGGCAACAAGTACGGGTAGACTTACCTGGCGGCTCCTTACAAATCCGCTGGAATGGCCCAGGTCAGCCCGTTAAAATGACCGGCCCAGCAGAACATGTGTTTGATGGACAATTAACCTTATGACAGACAGCCTGATCCAAGAAAAAGAGCTGCTCGCCGCATCGGTGGTAGAGGACTATTTACAACAAAACCCAGATTTTTTTCTGCGTTACCCTGATATTTTATCGCAGTTACGTTTACCGCATCAGCAACGCGGCACCGTCTCGCTGGTAGAACGGCAGCTTGAACTGCAACGCGAAAAAATTCATCTGTTGGAAGAAGATATCACTCGCTTAATGTCGGTTGCCCGGCAAAACGAACATATTTTTATCGCCTTAAATGCCTTGCATATCAGCATCCATCAGGCAAACAGCTTTAACGATATCACCGCCGCGTTACAACAGTTTGCAAACACCATGCCGCAAGTAAAATATTGTCGATTGTTAGGATTAGAGCAAGGTAAAACCGATTTGCAACCTTATCAGTTGCTGCTGAATCGTCGCTTACAGGCGCAAGGGGTGTATCTGGGGCGTTTAAATCAGGAAGAACAACAAGGCCTGTTTCCAGCACAAGTTCACTCCGTTGCGTTATTACGTATCGACGCCAACCAGACGACGAACAGCAAGGAGCCGCTTGCCATCTTAGCCTTTGGCAGTGAGTTGGATGATCATTTTCAGCCAGAGATGGATGTATTGTTTTTACGCCATCTGGTTACCCTACTCGCACTGATACTGCCCGCTTATGTCAGTGCCTGAACTTCCGTTGCATTGGCTCACGCCAGTGCAACAGTTTCTGCATTATCTGCGTAATGAGCGAGGTTATAGCAAACAAACTCTGCAAACCTATCAGCAGCAACTGGATAAGTTAGCGCAGGCCTTTGCGCAGCAGGCGGATACCGCTGCTCAAGGTTGGTTTGCGCTAACAGATAAACAAGTACAACGGCAACTCTTGCAGTTTCGTAAAGAAAACCTCAGTGCCCGCAGTTTGGCACTCGCTGCGTCGACTCTGCGCAGCTTTTATCGCTATGCACAGCAAGTCGGCTTAACAGAAACGAACCCAGCGCAGTATCTTAAATTACCTAAGGCCAGCAAGACCTTACCTAAACAATTAGAAATTGAGCAATTAACCCAGTTACTGAGCTTTGACAGCAGCGAGGATATCCTAGCGTGCCGAGATAAGGCCATGTTAGAGCTGTTTTACTCCTCAGGGTTACGCTTAGCCGAACTGGTTGCCATTAATTTGCCCGATCTGAATCTGTCAGAAGCGCAAGTCAGAGTAACAGGTAAAGGCAATAAAACCCGTTTACTGCCGATTGGCGCTATGGCACTACATGCTCTAAAAGCCTGGCTAGCGCAAAGGCCTGCGTTACTAAGCCCTGAGCTGCCGATCGCCGAACAACAAGCGCTGTTTTTAAGTATTGAGCGTCAGCGGATTTCACCACGGCAAGTGCGAGAACGGGTGCTGCACTGGGCAAAACAACAAGGCTTGGGCCAGCATTTACATCCGCATATGCTCCGCCATTCCTTTGCCAGCCATTTATTGCAATCCAGTGGCGACCTGCGTGGCGTACAAGAGCTATTAGGGCATGCGAATTTAAGCACCACTCAGGTGTATACCCACTTAGATTTTCAGCATCTGGCCAAGGTGTACGATAGCGCCCACCCACGGGCGAGGAAAAAATAATGCAAATTTTTAAAGCGCTTAACCCCATCTCGGTGCTGTCTTTTGATTTAGACGATACCTTATATGATAACAAACCGGTGATAGCCGCGGCTGAAGCGGCCATGCTGCAAAGCTTAGCCAAGCATGCGTCCATTACCGCACACTACGATAGCGAGTTTTGGTGGCAGCAACGCCGAATGCTGGCAAAGACCACCCCTGAAATCCGCCATGATATGGGACGTTGGCGTTTACTGGGGATTGAAACCGGTTTAACACACTTGGGGTTAACACAATGTGAGGCAGGTGAAATTGCCGAACTGGCTTATGCTGCCTTCTGGCAAGCCAGAACTACCATCAGCATAGCGCCAGACGTAACACAGTTACTTACCGAACTCGCTAAACAATACCAATTAATTGCCATTACCAACGGCAATGCCTGTATCAAAAAAATGGGGCTTGGCGACGTATTTGCCTTTAGCTTACAAGCTGGGCCAGACGGCAGAATGAAACCTTATCCCGATCTATTCTTAAACGCTGCAAAGCGCCTTAACGTTAAGCCAGAGGCGATTTTGCATATTGGCGATAGCCATCGTGCAGATGTGTTAGGCGCATTAAACGCAGGCTGTCAGGCGGCTTGGTTAGATCACTATCAAACTCCTGTAACGGTGTTACCGCATATCCGACTGCAACAGTTACAACAGTTGCAACGCTTCATTTCCAGCTAAGCACCTAATGACTTTCCCCCGCCTATTGAGTAAGCCTAAGGCAGCTGGTTAACTGGTTATTTATCCACTAATTTACTTGGCCTTGCGAACTCGGCTGTTATAATACCCTTATGCTATTTAAAGAGATTTTCTGATGGATGTATCTTACCTGCTCGACGGGCTAAACGATAAACAACGCGATGCGGTAGCCGCACCGCCACAACATATGCTAGTTCTGGCTGGCGCCGGGAGCGGTAAAACGCGGGTACTAGTGCATCGTTTAGCTTGGCTGATGCAGGTTGAAAGAGTCGCTCCCTTTAGCTTATTGGCCGTTACCTTTACCAATAAAGCCTCGCAAGAAATGCGCGGCCGGATTGAAAGCACTATTGGTGTTAGCCTCAATAACCTGTGGATGGGCACCTTTCATGGCTTATCACACCGCATGTTACGCGCGCATTATCAGGAAGCTGGTTTACCGCAAGGCTTTCAGATCATTGACTCAGACGATCAACAGCGTTTAGTAAAGCGAGTGTTAAAAGCACTGAACTTGGATGAGAAACACTGGCCAGCCAAACAAATTCAGTGGTTTATTAATGCGCGCAAAGATGAAGGACAAAGACCGGGCAGCATCGATGCTGGTGCCGACTATAGCCTGCAGCAAATGGTAAAAATTTATGCCGCTTATCAGGAAATGTGTGATCGCGCTGGCCTAGTCGATTTTGCCGAGATTTTGCTGCGTAGCTTCGAACTATTAAAAAATCATGCTGATGTGCGCGGCCATTATCAGCAGCGTTTTCGGCATATCCTGGTAGACGAGTTTCAAGATACCAACGCCATTCAATATAATTGGTTACGCTTGCTGGCTGGTAGCGCGGCTAAAGTGATGATTGTTGGTGATGATGATCAATCTATCTATGGCTGGCGCGGGGCTCGGGTCGAGAATATTCAGCAGTTTTTAAAAGATTTTGACGGTGCCGATACCATTCGCCTTGAGCAAAACTACCGCTCTACCTCAACTATTTTAAAAGCCGCTAACGCGGTGATTAGCAATAATCAGGGGCGTCTGGGTAAAGATCTGTGGACCGATGGCAGCGAAGGCGAAACCATCGCCGTTTATAATGCCTTTAATGAGTTAGACGAGGCGCGTTTTATTGTTAGTCGCATCCGCGATTGGCACAACAAAGGCAACCCACTGACCGAAGCCGCCATTTTATATCGGAATAATGCGCAGTCGCGGGTGCTAGAAGAAGCACTTATTCAAGAAGGCTTACATTACCGCATCTATGGCGGCTTACGTTTCTATGAGCGACAAGAAATTAAAGATGCCTTGGCCTATCTGCGGCTGATCAATAATCGCCAAGATGATGCTGCTATGGAGCGGGTAATCAACACACCTGCTCGTGGTATTGGTGAAACCACCCTCAATAAAGTGCGGCAACAGGCCAGAGCCAACCAACAAACCCTATGGCAAGCCCTAGAGCAGATGTTGTCCGACAAGCAATTAAGCGGCCGCGCGGCCAGTGCCATTGCCCAATTTATGCAGTTGATTAGCCAATTAGATGCCGAGCTCACCGATTTACCTTTGCATGAACAAGCCGATCATGTGATCAAGCAATCTGGCTTGTATGCGATGTATCAGGCCGAAAAAGGCGAAAAAGCCCAAACTCGGATCGAAAACTTAAACGAACTTATTACTGCTTGCCAGAATTTTGATAGCGTACTGCAAGAAGAAATGAGTCCGCTTGCTGCCTTTTTGTCGCAGGCGGCATTAGAAGCTGGTGAATACCAAGCCGAAGAACATTCCGATGCAATACAGTTGATGACCCTACATTCTGCCAAAGGCTTAGAGTTCCCATTGGTATTTATGTGTGGTTTGGAAGAGGGGATGTTTCCCAGCCAACAAAGTGGCGACGATCCCACACGCTTAGAAGAAGAGCGTCGCCTGTGCTATGTTGGTATGACTCGGGCCATGCAAAAGCTCTACATGTGCCATGCGCAAAGCCGTCGTCTGTATGGCCAAGAACAATACCCTAAACCATCACGCTTTTTGCGGGAAATTCCTGCAGAATGCGTGGAAGAGATCCGTTTAAAAACGCAGGTTAGCCAGCCCGCGCAATTTAACCGCTTTAGTAACGCGGCCAGCCATAGCGCCTTTGAAAATACCGGATTCAAGCTAGGGCAACGGGTACGCCATGAGAAATTTGGTGAAGGCACTGTGCTTAATTATGAAGGAAGTGGCCCGCAATCGCGTATTCAAGTCAACTTTGATCAGCTAGGTAGCAAATGGTTAATGACGGCTTACGCCCGACTGGAAGCCGTTTAAATGTGGCAACAGCAGCTAAGTGAATACTTACAGCTTGCTGTTGCCCGCAAGATACGGCTGCCAATCTGGCTACAAGGTGAACCGGCAGCGCTACTCGCCTTTACTGAGCAACTGCTTGCCCAGATAAATCCCGAGGTGTGTTGGTGGCTAGGCAGTGCCGCGCCTGAGCGCAGTATCGCCTTGCAACAGGCTAAAGCACATCAATTGCTTGGTAGTGAATGTGATTGTCTGATTATTAATGCGTGTACCGGTTTTAATGGTGACCAAATTGCAGCGGCCAGCGGCGCGCTAAAAGCAGGTGGGCTCTGGTTACTATTAACACCGCCAGCTGCACAGTGGCTAGCGCAGCCTAATCCACAGCATCAAGCATTATTATCTTATCCTTTACTTCCACCTATTGGTGCTAACGGCTTTACTGCGTTCTGGTTAAATAGCTTGCAGACAGCCAATATGTTACGTGCTGAGCTACAGGCTGATGGTGCGCTTGATATAAAGTACCATCCTGTGTTACCCCCGATACCAGACATAAGTACTATAATTGAACCCTTCAAAACCGCTGGGCAAGCAGCTGCTGTATCCGCCATTGTTAAGGTCGTAACGGGGCATCGACGTCGCCCTTTGGTGTTAACAGCCGACCGCGGCTGTGGTAAGTCAGCAGCATTGGGGCTCGCTGCTGCGCAATTGGTTACCATGGGTAAACAGCGGTTATTTATAACAGCCCCCGCGCCGGCGCAAGCCAATATTGCTTTACAGCATTTCAAAGCTCACATTGGCACAGCACAAGCATCCGCGCTGCAATTTATAGCCATTGATCAGTTATTAGCGGAATTGCCGCCGGCAGACTTAATCTTGGTAGATGAAGCAGCGGCCTTCCCTACTCCCCAGCTGCAACGTTTAGAAGAAAAGTATAGTCGGCTCGTATTTGCTACGACAGAACATGGCTACGAAGGAACAGGCCGCGGTTTTCAATTGCGCTTTCAGCCTTATTTGACCCAGCACTGCCCAAACTGGCAACTGCTGCAGTTAATCGAACCTATTAGGTTTCAAGCGCAAGATCCGCTTGAAAAGCTGATCCGTGACAGCTTTTTACTCAACTTAGACTTACCTGAACCGCATTACGACAACAGCAAGCCGTTAGCCTTAAAACACTACAAACCTAGCGATTGGTTAGCTGAGCCTGCAAAACTTCAACAGGTGTTTGCCTTGCTAAGCTTTGCGCACTATCAGACACAGGTTAAGGATTTGCTGGCCTTGCTAGAAAATGCGGCCTTAACAGTTTTCACCTTGCAGCAGGATGAACAATTACTGGGATGTGCGCTAGTCAGCAGTGAAGGACAATTTGATACAGCGCTCAGTCAGCAAATTTATCAAGGAAAGCGCCGAGTACAGGGGCACCTACTAGCACAAAGTCTGGCGTTTCATTTAGCCGAACCTACACTTGCTATCAGTAAACTAGCGCGGATAATGCGGATAGCGATAGTTCCAGCATTACAACAGCAGGGGCTCGGTAGTCAATTGACGCACATGTTGTGTGCAGAACTGCACCGCGAGGCTTATCAGTATGTTGGCAGTAGTTTTGGTGCCACACCTAACTTAGTGAAATTTTGGCAGCGCAATGGCTTTCAACCAATCCGACTAGGCCATCAACTGGACAAAGCCAGTGCCGAACCTTCACTGTTGGTGCTAAAGGCTTTACAGGGCGAAGACCATACCGTAAGTCATCTTAATCAGAACTTTGCACAACAACTCTATTCTGAGCTTACCGAATATCCAGCAAATCTTGAACCAAGTTTACTGCTGGCACTGGTAAACCCACCAGAGCGCTTGCTTAGCCATAACGAACAGCAACAGCTCACTTTATTTGCTGATGGCAACAGACCTTATGAACTTGTCGCATTGCTACTACTGTATTGGTTTAACCAAAATCGTCTAAAGTTAAATCCGCTTGAAGCCAGTATTTTTATTGCACGCTGTTGGCAAAAACAACCTTGGTCAGTGATAGCTAACCGCTACCAGCTAACAGGAAAAGCATCAGTTATCAAAGTGATGCAACAAGCTGTTGCAAAGTATAGTAACGCACTGGAAATCACTGGGGAGACTAACTAAAAGCTGTTAAAGTTTAACAAATTCGCGGAGATCCTATGTTAACACTTTTAACCTTACTGCTTGCTAGCAGTCAGCTTAGCCTTGAACAGCTTACACAGTCAGAACGTAACCTGATACAAGCTGCGTTAGCAGCCAAACAAGCTCATAATGTGCTCAGCATTCAATATGAAAACTGCCAGTCACAACGTGATTATCGTCAAGCAGGCTTACCAGATGCGCAATTATTAAGATCAGCGATCGAGGCTAAACTGCAACTTCCTTATCAAACTTTTCTCTTTGCCAGCCAACAAGCAGCTGAGTGGCAACGCTTACAACCACGCGAACCCCTTCAATTAGGCAGCTGTGCAGAATTACATTTATACCGAGAAAATCTCGACCAATACGAACTACACCTCTTTGCACTTGAGATTGCAGAGCCGATAACAAATAGTCTAACCGACAATCGGAGTAACGAAGCAAGCGAACAACAACTGCAATTGCTACGTGGCTATTTGCAACGTGCCAACAGTGTTGCTATCGCTCGGGTATTCGACCGAACACAATTGAATGCAATCGAACAGGCCAATTTTCTGCATCCAGACTATCAAAGTCGTTACATATTCCGGTTAGAACAAGGCTGGCGTAACGTAATGCCAATTTATATGGGCATGCATAGCCAATTTAACGAACAGAATATTGCTAAACAAGCCAGTGAATGGCTCATTTTTCTTGATACACAAAAACAATTTATTGCCGCCAGACCTTTGTCAGAAGCATCTATGCTAATCAAAGAACTCGGCACAGCGGACTGGCTATTTGATTTAAACGGTAATTTGCTTCGCAAATAGTCTCCAGAAATTAGAGTGCATACCAACAACGAGGCTCGGAACAGCTTTATCAGCGATACCCGTCGAGTGATCAAAATGTGCTCTAGAGTGGGTATTGCTGAACACACTATAAGATGGAATGGTATCACTGTACTACACTCGCATGGCGACAAAACTGCTGGGAGCAGTTTTGGACTGCCGCAGGCAGGCCCAAAGGGC
>CAZNXI010000013.1:0-34794 GCA_964577005.1 uncultured Rheinheimera sp. | reverse complement strand
TCCAATATCAATACAAGGAAGACGAAAATGGGCTTTAGCAATAAAATCAAAGTAATAAGCTTAATCATCGTGTTGCTACCCTTAATGATTGCAACTACAGTCATTACCTTGTTAGCCCGAAGTGAGCTGTTTACGGAAGCAGAAGCACGGCTTATCGCAGTAAGGGAAATTAAAGAACACAATATTTCGGCAATGTTAAATGAATTTTCTGCTGGCTTAGAAGTAGCGGTAGCGAATGTAAAACAACTGGATTCTCTGCAACAGATTGCGGCGATTGACTACACCCTGCAGGCGATTAATCAACAGCTGGGTTTTTATGATATTTTTGTGATTAACGCGAATGGCGACGTTATTTACACCGTTGCTAAAGAGTCTGATTTAAATACCAATTTAAATTATGGTCCCTATCGTGATTCCGGTTTAGGCAAGCTTTATCAAAGTATTAAAAGTCAGCCAGAGCGGATAGCCATGGCCGATTTCTCGCCTTATGCCCCCTCTAATAACGACGCTGCCGCCTTTTTGGGTAAACGCATTACTCTAGGTAATGAGGCTATCGTGGTCGCGGTGCAACTTTCCATCGATAAAATTAATACTGTGATGCAAATTCGCTCAGGGATGGGGCAGACCGGCGAAACCTATTTGGTAGGTACCGATAAACGCATGCGTTCAGATTCCTTTCTTGATCCGACTAATCGCAATATTCAGGCGTCATTTAAAGGCACCGTTGCCGACAATGGTGTAGATACCGAAGTCGTCAATCTGGCGTTAGCAGGGCAATCCGGCGTGTTACGCGTTATTGATTATAATAACAATCCGGTACTATCTGCCTATGCGCCAGTAGATGTATTTGGGGTGCGTTGGGCGCTGTTAGCTGAAATTGATATTGCAGAAATTACTGCACCGGCACAGCGCATGTTGTACACAGGATTACTGATTAGCGCCATTGCCTTAATACTGGCGATTGTGGCCGCGCAGATAGTCTGCCGTATTGTCATTACGCCCTTGGGTGGCGAACCTAATGATATGTGCCAATTGACCAGCGTGATTGCCTCAGGTGACTTCACCACGCAACTACAAGTACCAGAAAAGCCTAACCATGTGATGGGCTGGCTGGCTAAGATGCAGCACACCTTAAAAGGCTTAATTGCCCAGCTGATGGGCATTAGCAGAGAGCTAGAAATGGCGGCAACGCAAAATTCAGCCGCCATTACTCAAGCCGATGGTAGTATTCAATTACAAGCCAGAGAAACCGATATGCTGGCCACCGCAGTAGAGGAAATGAGTTATGCCGCCGCAGAAATTGGTAAAAACTCGGCATTAGCTGCAGATGAAGTAAAAGCAAGTCAACTTGCAGGCGAACACTTGGTACAAACGTTAGAACTTACCCAAGTTAGTTTAAAACACACCATGCAAAGCTTTACCCAAATTCACACAGAAGTTGAGCATCTGGATCAGGACAGCAAGAAAATCAGCGTGGTACTCTCGGTCATTAATGCCATTGCTGAACAAACTAACTTATTGGCATTGAATGCCGCCATTGAAGCCGCTCGAGCCGGTGAGCATGGTCGCGGTTTTGCTGTTGTCGCTGACGAAGTAAGACAACTGGCGTTTCGAGTACAAGAAGCCATTAAAGATATCTCGGGTGTGCTAAACGGCATTACTAGCCAATCCGACTCTTTAGCAAAACATAGCGTCATTTGTGCCAATGAGTCAGAGAAAACGCTAAGCCAAGCACAAAGTATGGCTAACGCAGTCGCTGATATTCATAATCGCTTGGCCACCTTGAAACACTTAATGATTCAAACTGCCACCGCCGCTGAGGAGCAAACGACGGTATCGGCGACACTGGCACAGAGTATTTCGCGCTTAAGTGCAGCCGCAGAAGAGAACAGCACAGCGATTTCCCAAGTTGCTGTAAGTACGCAACAGTTGTTAGGCATGGCACAAACGCTAGGACACTCTGCTGGACAATTTAGGGTTTAAACTTACAAAATTTTATAGAATGTTCGATTGCCTATAACACGCCCCTCACCTAAGCCCCATGCGCAGGGCTTAGGTGCATGTTAATATGTCCCATCCAATCTAATCCTCGCCAAGGTCAGCATAGGTATGAGATAAAATAGATGAAACAGAATATTGTTTATATTGCGCTGGTCGTTAAAGACTACGATGAGGCGATAGATTTTTATGTAAATAAACTACAGTTTGATCTGCTTGAAGATAGTGTACAACCAGAGCCAGGCAAACGCTGGGTAGTCATAGCGCCGCCTAATTCCCATGGCGTTGCCCTGCTACTAGCCAAAGCCACCAAACCAGAGCAAGATGCGGCTGTTGGTAACCAGGCGGGTGGACGAGTATTTTTGTTTCTCAATACTGACGATTTTTGGCGGGACTATGCCCGTATGCAAAGGCTTGGGGTTAAGTTTGTACGCGAGCCGCAACAGCAAGATTATGGCACCGTTGCCGTGTTTGAAGATTTATATGGTAACCGCTGGGATTTGCTGCAACTGCATCCTGAGCATCCTATGGCGCAAAGATAGCATATGAAAATAAGCCCCTTTATGTCGGAATGTCTGGTGACCGGCTTTCATAATAGCGATGGTGAAGTATCGTTATGTATACCGGAGCATGAGGTGCCACTAGGCACCCGATTACTTTGAGTCTTGGGCGGAAACGCCCAGTCTTTAAACCGATATGTTGATATGCCAAGAAATCTCGCTGCTGCCATTCGTCAGCTCTGCGGCAAGTTCGCCGCTTTCTGTAAGCTGTTCACTCATTTTATCCAGCTGCTTTTCGGTATCCTTATCGTTGTCTTGCTGACGCAATTGTGCTTTTAAAATATTGAAAAGCAATTGCATATCACCAATAACCTCCTGTAGTTTCTGCTGATCGTCCCTACGCTGCTTTTTGGCTTGCGCCTTTTCAGTTTGTTGCTGAAAGGCTGCCAGCACGGTATCTGGCAACACTTTATCTTTCGACCCTTTATCTGACGCCCCTGTATCTGACGACCTTATATCTATCGACAATGTATGCTCGCTTTGATTTGGACGCTGGCTGTCCTGCGCAGTAGCCGCTAACCGCTTATCACTGCTTGCGTCGTCGGCAATTTGCTCAGCGATCCTTTCGGCATCTTCTGGTGAAATCGCTATCGTCTCACCAGGATTTCCCTCTGAGGTCGCACCGGACATCGCATCGGCATCATCGTTAATGGCTAAAGTAACAGAACTGCTGGGGGAACTGGCCTCCCAGCCTTCTTTGAGATCTTTGGCAACGGATTTTAACTCGCCTGATAATTGTTGCAGCTCACGCAATAACGCTTTAGGGGCCATGCTACCAAAGAGCGCAACCAAGCGTTTTAACTGATCAACCCGCTCTTTAATTTCAGCTAGTCGTTCACGTGCCTTGGCTTTCTTGTCTTCAGCCATTTGGCGCTGCGCATCCGCCAGCGCCGAGCTGCCCCCTTGCTTGGCCAAGGCCGCTAAACTCAAATGAACTTTGTTCGACTCTGCCTTATCTGTTGCGGCAGTGTCTGGTTGAGCGTGAGGTAACATCGCTTCTGCCACTTTGGGCTTATGCTCCAAATAGCTCTGCGCTCTGCCCTGAGAAACACGCTTAAACACAGGTTGAGAAGAAATTGAAACCGTCATAAGCCAACCGATCACTTTTCACTGTTACTGCTGTTATCGACCCGGCAGTAAGAAGCTTTAGCAACATTTTTAAATACCACCTTCCTGATAACTCGCCCCGCTATCTTGATCAGCATGCTGGCAAACTATGTTAGGATCAGGTGCAAATGATGGTACTTTTCAACTTATTGCTGGTGATTTTTTCTTCTGATGCATTTTTCTCTATTGCGCCATCCCAAACAAAAGCAGCTGCTGTTAATTGCTCTGCCAATGATTGCCTCCAATCTGACTATTCCATTGTTATCATTGGTAGATACTGCCGTGGTCGGGCATTTAGAGCATGCCTGGTATCTGGGCGGCGTAGCCTTGGGCAGCAGTTTAATAAGCCTGCTGTTTTTACTGCTGGGCTTTTTACGGATGAGCACCACAGGGCTGACTGCCCAAGCGTTTGGCGCTCAACATAAACAAAGCCTGCGTGATAATCTGCTACAAGCAGCATTACTTGCGCTGATCTTGGCAGCCATACTGTTACTGCTACATCCTTGGGTAATGCCGCTGGTGCTGCAGCTTAGCAGCGCCAGTGGCGAGGTGTTAACTCAGGCGGCGGTATATTTTCAGGTACGCATTTGGAGTGCGCCTGCAGCCTTGTTAAATATGGTGCTGCTTGGTTGGTTTTTAGGGCTGCAAAATGCCCGCTATCCCATGCTGCTGTTAGTACTTACTCAAAGCCTGAATATTGTGCTGGATTTACTCTTTGTATTGGGCTTTGGCTGGAAAGTGGCCGGCGTGGCAGCGGCGTCTGTGATAGCCGATTACAGCACCTTGCTACTGGGGCTTTATTTAGTCAAAAGGCTTTGGCAACAACAGCAACTGCCCGCAATAAGCTTGGCGCAACTAAAGCAGCTTAGCGGCTATAAACGCCTGTTTGCGCTTAACCGCGATATTTTTATCCGCAGCCTCTGCCTGCAGCTGGTGTTTGTGTTTATTGCCTTTCGCGGTGCAGCTTTTGGCGATACGGTAGTTGCCGCCAATGCGGTGTTGCTGACCTTTTTAATGCTGGTCTCTTATGCACTGGATGGCTTTGCTTATGCCGCCGAAGCCACCACCGGCAAAGCGGTTGGCGCAAAAGACAACGCAGAAATGCAGGCTTTGTTCAGTATTCTGGCATGCTGGGGGTTGCTACTTGGCGGTGTATTTTCATTAGGCTATTGGCTGGGCGGTAATAGCCTTATCGCCATATTGACCTCGATAACCGCCGTACGCGAGCAAGCGGCCATTTTCTTACCTTGGCTAATTGCCCTGCCCTTGCTGGCTGTGTGGAGCTATTTACTCGATGGTATTTATATTGGCGCGACTAAAGCGCGGGCCATGCGTAATGCCATGCTGATGGCTTTTAGCGGCTTTGCCTTAAGTTATTGGCTATTTCAGCCTCTAGGAAACCATGGGCTTTGGTTGGCGCTGTGTATTTTTATGGTATTACGCGGCCTGACCTTAGCCTGGCCGCTGTATCGTTATGGCGCTGTCTATCTTTTTAAATAAGCTGCACTGCGATTAACAATAGCTTGGTTGTATTCTCTGTAAAATGCTAACTCTTTTTAAGGGTGTTCACTGCATACTAATCACTTATAATCCGAAAAGGTTGCAACGTAGCACCAAGCACTTCCAAATCAGTAAAACTTAACTCCTTACCACGTAAGCTTGCCGGCACCTCTACACTTAAATGCAAGTAAGTAGCGCCCTTACGATTTAACTCGTACACCATGGGAATTGGCAAAGTGCCAACAATTACATCACCCGCCATAACATTAGTTAAGGATAAATGGCTTTTCCAACGATCAATATGCACACCCTGCTTTTTAATCCACTCAATTGCCCCAGGGTGGCTGCTAATAAAAAATGCTGTCATACAGCAATCTCCAAAACTTTTACTAAATATAACATGTAATTAAAAAGCCGCGTTTTTTAACAAGTTTGTCAGCAAAAACATTAGAACAAGCAAAACAGCAAGGTAAAAAAGTATTGATAAGCAGAAAAAGAAAGGTAACCTATTACCAATCTTAACAATTACAAATTAGCACTACCTGAAGGAATCTACCCAAACAACGCTTTTAACTTGTCTGGCACTGACTGCAACTCTGCAAAACATAATGGGATTAAATAAAATGGACCATATTGATTTCGATCGTTTCTGTGACCAGGAACACTGGCAACATTATCATCAATGTTTATATCAAGCATCTTTAGCCGACTTTAATCAAGTCTTAACAGAAACAAAAAGAAATTGGCCAGCAATCAATCTAGATGCTGCATTAGGTATATTTCGAATATATACCAGAACCGGTTGTATTAGCTAAATATCAAAGACCGCTGAGTTAGCTTTTTGGTTATAACAATGTTGACACCTGGGTTGAAAGGTATACAATTAATACTGATATAACAATGTACCCACTTGTGAGATTGTGATATGCGCACTCAAGTTCGAAAAATTGGTAACAGTCTTGGCAACATAATTCCGGCTACCTTTATTCGTCAGTTTGGCTTGGTTGAGGGGTCTGATATCGAGGTTAAAGCTGATGGAAATAAGATCACTATTGAACCTGTTAAGCGCCAAAAGAAACGTTTCCCGTTTAGCGAAAAAGAACTTCTAAAGGGCTTAGATGCTCATACGGCACATGCTGATGAATTGGCTGTTGTCTCTGTTAAGGAGTTAGGTGAGTAGTGGCTCAGTACATTCCTAAACGTAATGATATTATTTGGTTAGATTTTGAACCAGTGAAAGGCAAAGAGATCGGCAAGTACCGTCCAGCACTTGTTCTTTCAAGTCAAGAATACAATCAGCAAACAGGGCTACTTATCTGCTGCCCGATTAGTAGCAGTATTCGTGGTCAAGCTACCGAAGTTCCCGTCAAAAACCTTGATAAGCCTAGTGTAGTTACCTCAAGTTTGATTCAAACGCTCTCTTGGAAAGACCGTAAGGCGAAGATGATAACTACCGCTGAAAACGGTGTGATGGAAGATGTTTTGTTAAGACTTATCCCGTTGATTGGGGCTAAGTTTCTATTCGAAGAATAACAAAGGAATATGGATTTACCACGCTGGACACCGCCACTATGCCCGAAATGTGGATCTGATGAAATGTTTCACAAGCTTTTGATCCATGTTCCTTCATCAAAAGCATTTAGATCTCAAAACGGATGGTAAAAACGTAAAAGCCGAGCTACCAAAAGCTGATAATGCAATGTATCAGCTTCTGGCAATTCTTTTCCTGCAAACAAACTTGTTAAGGCTGCTCATCCTGTCTATGCAACCACTGATATAATACCGGCAGCACCACTAAGGTTAGCAGCGTGGCCGAGATAATACCGCCAATCACCACCGTCGCCAGAGGGCGCTGCACTTCGGCACCGGTGCCGGTATTAAGTGCCATCGGCACAAAGCCCAAACTGGCGACCAGTGCGGTCATTAATACTGGTCGTAGCCGAGTGATGGCACCTTCTACAACCGCGTAGGCTAGATCGCCCTGCGTTTGCCAAAGCTGGCGGATAAAGGAAACCAACACTAGGCCATTGAGCACCGCCACCCCAGAGAGCGCAATAAAGCCCACTCCGGCGGAAATCGACAGCGGCATATCGCGTAGCCACAGTGCCATTACGCCACCGGTTAGCGCCAGCGGAACACTGCTAAAGATAATTAGCGCATCTTTAAGCGAGTTAAAGGCTAAGATCAGCAAGCCTAAGATCAGCACTAAGGTCAAGGGCACTACGATCGATAAGCGCTTACTGGCCGATTGTAACTGTTCAAAGGTCCCACCATAGGCCAGCCAATAGCCTGCAGGTAAGCGGATATCGTTACTAACTCGCTGTTTTAGCTCGGTAACAAAGCTGCCTAAATCTCGCGCTCGCACATTGACCGACACCACCACTCGCCGCTTGCCATTTTCACGGCTAATTTGCGCCGGAGCGGTTTCGAGTACGAGACTTGCGACCTCCTGCAACGGCACATAGCCTGTGGCAGTAGGGATGGGTAAATACTGCAGATTATCGATATCGCTACGCAGCGTCTCAGGGAGCCGAACCATTAACTGAAAACGCCGATCCCCCTGATAGATCAAGCCAACCTCTTCACCGCCAATGGCCATCGCCAGCAGATCCTGCAACGCGGCAAGCGTGATGCCATAACGCGCCAGTTCCGTTAGTTTTGGCTGAATGGCTAACACGGGCAAACCCGAAACCTGCTCTACGGCCACATCTGCGGCACCACTTATACTTGTTGCCAGTTCAGAGATGCGGTTGGCAACTTGCAATAAGGTATCCAGATCATCCCCAAAGACTTTAATCCCAACATCGGCCCGCACGCCAGAAATCAGCTCATTAAAACGCATCTGAATGGGCTGGGTAAATTCATAGTTATTACCGGGTAACTGCGCCAGCGCCTCTGCCATCTCGGCAACCAACTGCGCTTTCGTTTTCTGCGGATCGGGCCAATCGCTTTGCGGCGTTAAGATCACAAAGGTATCCGCGACATTTGGCGGCATGGGATCGGTAGCAATCTCTGGTGTGCCTATTTTCGCAAAAACCGTGGCAACTTCCGGAAACTGCGTAATACGCTGCTCCAGCACAGCTTGCATTTGTACCGATTGCTCTAGGCTAGTGCCGGTAATGCGCATCGCATGCAGCGCAATATCGCCTTCGTCTAACTGCGGGATAAACTCGGATCCCAAAGTCGTCGCCAACCAGAAGCAAGCGGCGACCAGTGCCGCAGCACCACCCAATACTAAGGTTCGCCACTTTAATACGGCATTAAGCATAGGCCGATACAGTGACTTACCCGCACGAATAACTCGCCCTTCCTGTTCGCTGATCTTGCCGCGCATCAATACTGCGACCGCAGCGGGCACCACGGTAATAGACAGCAGCATCGCCGCCAGTAACGCCATAACGACCGTGATGGCCATCGGCTGAAACATTTTGCCCTCGACCCCCGTAAGGGCAAAGATCGGGATATACACCACAGTAATAATGGCTACACCAAATAAACTGGGTTTAATCACTTCCATGGTGGCACTGTGCACCACCGCTAAGCGCTGACGCAATGCCAAGAGCCCACCTTGTTGCTGCTGTGCCAAGCCTAAGCGACGCATGCAGTTTTCGACAATAATCACCGTACCATCAACGATTAAGCCAAAATCTAACGCCCCTAAGCTCATCAGATTGGCCGAGACACCGCGCTGCACCATACCGGTTAGGGTGGCTAACATCGCCAATGGGATCACCGCTGCCGTGATCAAGGCCGCTCGCAGATTGCCCAGCAGCAAAAACAGCACCACGATCACCAAAAGCGCGCCTTCCAACAGGTTTTTTTGCACGGTGGCAATGGTTTTATCTACCAGCGTGGTGCGATCATACACGGCTTCGACCATCACCCCTGCCGGCAAAGACGCTTTAATCGCTTCCAGCTTTTGTGCGGCACTTTGCGCCACCACCCGAGAGTTTTCACCCATTAGCATCATCACGGTACCCAACACCGTTTCTTGACCATCACGGGTGGCCGCACCGGTTCTAAGCTCCTTGCCCAGTGCAACCTCCGCCACATCTTTTATGCGGATAGGCACACTGCCCGCCACAGCGATCACCACCTGTTCAATATCACTGATACTGCTAAGCTGCCCTGGCAACCTTACCAATAGTTGCTGGCCGTTACGCTCAATAAAGCCAGCGCCACTATTACTATTATGCTGCCGCAGCGCCTCAGCTAACTGTGGCATACTGACGCCAAAGCTGAGCATTTTTAGTGGATCGGGCAGCACATGGTATTGCTTGTTATAGCCACCGATGGTGTTTACCTCAACGACACCAGTCACCTGCGCCAATTGGGGTTTGATGATCCAATCTTGTACTTCACGCAAATACATGGCGTCTATTGGCTCACCGTTTGCTTTGCTCGCGCCAGGTTTAGCCGAGACCGTATAGACAAAGATCTCGCCCAAGCCGGTGGCAATAGGCCCCATTTGTGGCTCAAGACCAGCGGGCAGCTTTGTTCTGATGGTATTCAGGCGTTCATTAAGCAGGTTACGGGCAAAATACATATCGGTGCCTTCGGCAAAAACCACCGTAACTTGCGATAAGCCATAACGCGACAAGGAACGGGTATAGTGTAGTTTGGGTAAACCCGATAACGCCGTTTCCACCACCAAGGTAATGCGTTGCTCCGTCTCTAGCGGCGAATAGCCCGGTGCTTCGGTATTGATTTGGATCTGCACATTGGTGATATCCGGTACCGCATCAATGGGCAAACGCTGATAACTCCAAACGCCTGCCGCCAGTAATAGCAAGGTAAGACTTAGCATCAAATAGCGACGATCAATCGAAAAACGCACAATAGCTGCAATCATCACGTACTCCTTAATGCTCATGCGCGGCGGCAGATTTCTCTAATTCCGCTTTGACTAAATAGCTATTAGCAACCACATAGGCTTCACCCGCAACAAGCCCTGAAATCACCTCGGTAACAAGCCCATCGGTTCGCCCTAATTGCAGCGCTCTGGGCTGGTATTGATCACCGTTTTGCACAAAAACTACGGGTTGTCCTTCAAAGGTTTGCAGCGCTGTGTTAGCCACCACTAGCGCAGCCGAAATCGTCTCCACCGTGACCAAGGCGCGTAAACGTTCACCCAAGGTAAAGTGGCTATTGCGGTTATCCAGCATGACATTAGCCAATAGATAAGGTTGACCATTGGCAGGTAACAGCTGGCTAATCACACTGTCATAAGCACCACTGAGTGTTTCAAGCTTTATCGCCTGCCCCGCTTGCACCTGATGGCGCATGGCAGGAAACACCTTAAATTCGGCCCAAAGCTCACTCAGATCGCTAAGCGCCAACAACGGCTCACCAGCAGTAAACTCGCCCTCATTGGCAAATTGCTGCAGCACTATGCCAGCAATAGGCGCCTGCACAGGATAACTACGCAAGCTGTCGTTTGATTCAATCAGTGCCAGCACCTCACCGCGCTTGACCTGCTGACCAAGGCTGACCTTAAGTTGGCTAATAATGCCGGGAAAGCGCGCCCTGACCACGGCCTGGCGCTGCGGTGGCAGCACTATCTCACCGTAAAGAGGCAGCTGCCGCGCAATATCACCGGCAGCTGCGTTAGCGACTTGAATACCCACTTGCTCGGCCATCGCCGCGGGGATAATAGCGAGATCAGCATGCGGCTCGGTTTGCTTATCAAGCTGCTGCGGCTGCTCAGTCGCGGGGGAATGCGGATGAGCATGCCCTATTCCAGCAAAGGCTGACCAAGTGACAATGCTTATAAGAAGTGTAAAAGTGCAAACTAAGAAATTTTTCATGGTAAAGATCCTTCTGCAGCCTTTGCTGTAGATGAAGAAAACGACATATTTTTGTGTTGTGATGGGCGCCGTAGCGGGCTATTGTCCGTCAGTGGCAAACCGGAAAGTTGTTCAATCAGCGCTTGATTACGCAAGGCGGTACTGGCGGCGTCCAGCAGTTGCAGCTGCGCCTCTTGTAAGGCTTGGCGCGCCGATAACCAATCGGCATAGCTATAGCGGCCAAGCAAATAGGCCTCTTCCGTTTGCGCCAAGGCTTCTGTTAACAGCGGCAAAATCTCGCGCTTAAGATCCCTTACCAACATGCTGCTATAACGATGCTGCTGCCAAGCCTGATACAAACGCGCGCGCAGTTGCAGCACAGCAGACTGCTGGTTAAGGCGCTGCGCTTGCTGTTCGGCGAGCGCGATTTTTACTGCACCTTGCTGACGCTGCTGATTTATTAGCGGTACCGAGAAACCGGCAATTAGCGCAATATCACGATTTTCTTGCGAGCGTTTTATCCCAAGCTGCCAACTTACATCGGCAACCGACTGCGTCTGCAACTGAGCAAGTTGCGCTTGCTGTAAGCGCGCTGTTGCGGCAAACACCTCCAATTGTGGAGTGGCCAGCAAGCGCTGATATAACAGCGGAAAGGCTACACTGTCCGTGAGCAGCCATAAATCACCACTCACTTGGTCAAAGTCGGCCTGCTGCGCCCCCCACAAACTGGCCAGTGCCAGCTTGCTGCTCGCTAACTCGGCCTGGCGTAATCCTTGCTGCAATTGCGCCTGCCGCACAGCCACTTTGGCGCGTAATAGCTCAGCGTCCGGCGCGGCGCCCTGTTGGACCCGCTGCTTAACCTGCGACAAGGCTTGTTCCGTTAACAGCAGATTGTCGCTGGCCAATTGCAGCTGATGTTGCAGGGTCAGCACGCTAATAAACTGCTGCGTCAGCTCGCCAACGAGATCTAAACTACTGGCCTGGCGCTGAGCTAACACTAAGGCTTGTTGAGCCGACGCACTGGCAATCCGTGCTTGCGGTTTGTTGCCAAGCTCCAGTACCGAGGACAGTGCTACGCTAAGCTCCAGCCGTTTCACCCCAGACAGCTCACCGCTACCTAGGAGGTTTTCAGCCTGCAGCGCCAGCGAGCGATCTGGTGTAAGGACCGCTAACTCTTGCTCTGTTGCGGCAGCCTGACTGCGCCAGTCAAATACCTGCAATTGCGGATGCTGCTGCAGTACGCGCTCGGCAGCCTGTGCCAAGGTTAAGCTTGTAGTAGGATTGGCTGGCACAGCCGCATCGCTTGGCGCACCAAGCAGGCTTAATATCAATATAAAACAATAACATAACGGAAACGCACTAAAGCGCCCGATTAAAGGAGTTACTAACATAAATGATCCTATTTATTGATTGAACGAAAAATTCAGCAATAAATTAGGCAATAGGCGGGCGATAAATATAACTGCTAGGCGAGCTCGGTAGCTGACTGTTATAGCCATTCAGCTGTAACAGTGTATGTAAATCTAACGGTGAGTAGCTAGTAAATACCCCCAAGTGACTGGCATGACAATGCTTACAATGATCACAGGCATGATTACCGTGCTCTGTTAGCGTTAACTGCCCGGTGTTATCAGCATGGCTTTGCAACACGCGCTCTGAGAGAGCGTGCTCGGCTTGGGTAACCAGACCAAAACTATGATGGGGATCTTCAGTGTGCGACGGTAAGTTAGCGGCAAAAGCTTCAACCAAAATACAACCAACATGCAAACAGAGTAACACTGCAAGTAGCAGGTTACGCCAAGGCATGGTTGACTGTTGATATAAGCTCATTTGACCCAGTACTTAGAGGTGAATAACGGGCAACAGCATAAGCGATTGCTGTTGCCCAGTAAAGCTTAAGCTTGTAATGCCTTGCTGATCATCAGATCAATCAGAGCCTTTTGTGCTTTCGCGGCATCATTAACACCCCGTGGCAATTTGCTACTTTGAATGTTAGTTAACTGCAATAAGGCTGCTGCTTTAGCCAGATTATCGTAATCGCTGGCTTTTTCTAACCCGGCAATCGCAATTAAGCGTTTTACATATTCCACCTGTAAATTATGGCTTTGCGAGCTGGCTTTACGCGGATCAACAAAAATACCGTTGGTTAAATCCTGCATAAAAGCAGTTAGGCTATATTGATTGCCATAAAGTGCTGAGTCGGAGATCCGCTGTAATACCGCTTTGTGCAATAACTGATTAAGCACTGAGCGCTGCATGCCTAAAATCATCTCATGCGCTTTGGGATCTAAATTACGGCCGTAATGACTAAAACCACGACGTTGCGGTAATAGCTGATTGAATAACGGCTGCATACTGGTTAATACCTCTGGCGCAAACACCTTTTCGGTCAGTAATTGCATAGCGGCTTTCTGCTGCGCTAATGGCACTGGCGTTAACGGCTTGCGATCAGTAGGTGCACCCACCACGTTTCGCTCAACATAGACACCACCGATCTGCCGTGATACCACATCCGCCTGACTGCGATATTGGCCAAACAGTACATTGGCAGAGGTCACTAACTGCTGATAAGACTGGCCGTCTTGTAACGCCGTTTGCGCAATTTTACCAAACAACTGCTCAATTAATTGCATGCGATCGCTGGCATAAGCCACCGGATCGGATGACATATCACCAATCATCACGCGTGGATCAATATGGCGGCCTGGTGCGCGCATATCATCGGCATCGTTACCAAAAGCCAAAGCGGGTTCTACCGAGCGGGCTAAGATTGTTTCTAAACGCGCTTGCTCAGCCGCCGCATCGCTTAAGGCAGGGCTATAGCCAAACTCAATGGCCCAATCATCGTAAGGACCAGGCTTAACTTGGAAGATATCGCCTTGCGCCTTGCCAATTGGCGCAATGTTAGCGGGGGTATAATCCATTACCGAGCCAGTCAAAATACCTTGGGTTTTCGTTTTGTCATGCACATCTTGCGCATTCCATAAGTTTGACGCGCGCATATTGTGGTTTAAGCCTAAGGTATGCCCAACTTCGTGCAATACCAACTCCATCAAGCCTTGGCGTAAAATCTCATTATTATCAATCGGCAAACCAGTACCTAAGGCGCCAGCCATAATCAGATTTTGTTGTAATTGATGCCCCGCTGAGCAAAATACGCCATTGGCGTGCCAATGCCCTGCCGCCTCGCTGGTCAGCTGGCTCGCACCATCGGTATACAGGCTATCGAAAATCCAGCGATTTTTCATAAAGACGTATTCGAGCATAATATCGGCGCCCAAAATCTCACCGGTCAAAGGGTTAGCCAGCGACGGGCCATAGCCACCAAACGGCGGATTTGGTGAAGAGGTCCAACGTAAGACGTTGTAATTAATATCACCGGCATCCCAATCGGCATCATCCGGTTGAATCCGCACTTCAAGGGCATTTTTAAAACCGGCTTTTTCAAAAGCACTGTTCCAAGCTAACACCCCAGCCGCTACCGTATCGCGCCACTCGATAGGCGTAGTATTTTCAATCCACCAAACGATAGGTTTAACTGGCTCAGACAAGGCGGCATTCGGATCTTTTTTCTGTAAATCCCAACGATGGATCATGTCGCGAAACGGTGCCCACTCCGCCGAGGTCATATCATCAACCTGCGTGGTAAAATACCCCACTCGAGCGTCATCAAACCGTGGCTGGAAGTTATTTTCTGGTAAGGCGATAAAAGAATGCTGCACTTTGATGGATACTGAACGCGGATCGCTTAACGCATTGCCACCGCGCACACCTGGATTCGGATCGGCAAACACATAGTCAACCACCACATCCAGATTCGCTGGATATGGGCGGTGTTTCACAATGCGCGATTTTTTATCGTCTAACTTACCTAATTTAAAACGATCTTTGGCGTTAGGATCATTTGGATTGGCCCAAGGCGAGATTTTATGCAAAGCTTCGCTCAGCAACAGGCTGTTGGCTTTCACTAAAAATTTATCTTGCTCTTGCTTCTCAATTTTTAAACTGGCTAATACCGCTTCGCTAATATTAGCGTCTGCCGCACGCGACAAGGCGCTCTGTGCATCAAAATGAAAACGCGGCGTTTTACTGATCACATCAATGCGATCAAAATAACGGCGAAACTCAATTAATTTGGTTTCACGATAAGCACCACGGAAATGGCCAGCTTCGGTAACGCCATCTAAGGTCTGTGCGAAGTATAAAAAAGGCTTATTTAATTGTGCTTCAGTAAGCTGCAACAAGTGCTCACCGGTTTTTTCATCCTGATACAGGGTGAACAAACCACTGATGACTTTTTTATCCGCAATCATACTGCTGTAAGTTTGTTCTTTCTTTTTATCTGCCGCCGCTGCGGCTTTATCTTCGGCAAAAACAGCGGCTGAGCTAGCAAGGGCTAACGACACCGCAAGGGTCAGTAAGGTTTTTTTCATTGGTCTGCTCGTGTTGTTTTTAAAAATTATAGTTAAGTGACTCTGCTGGCCACTCTTGGGATTAACGACTATCAAAAGTGTGTAAATAGAAGGTGAAAACTGCAATACTCCGGCGCTAGCGTCAAGCGCTATTAGATAAAACTCACCATTAATACGACTAACACCCTAAAAGTCCAAGCCAACAAAGGCACCGCGGTTACGTTTGGCAACGGCTTGCATAAAAGCAGCAAATTGCGCCGCATCACCGCCACTGGGCCGATAAAAGCCAATACCATGTATTCGAAAACGGGGATGACCGCTGGCGTCAGTATTACGGCTGGTAATTTCCGTGACTATAGCATCCAAGTTCCGATGCCGATAATCATCGCCAAACACGTATAAACTGACCTTGCCTGGTGTTTTGCTATACAGATCTAATGCCCGAAAAATGCCCACTTCTGGCGCACTGCCGCCACCAGTAAATCGTCGCATTCGATCCATTGCTCTTTGCCGCATCGTGGTAGAGTCACTGAGCCACTGCCCTTCTTGGCCAGCATATAAAAAACTGCCATCGGCAGCGATGATTTGAAAACCTTTCATTTGCGGATGATTGATCAGAATATCATTCACCACCGCAATAACTTGATTCCACTTGTTGCCATCCACCATAGAGCCAGAGTTATCAATCACAAACACCACATAATCGGCATCAGTAGGAATACCTCCCACTTCTGCCGAAGGTTTAGCCGTGGATTTAGGCACATTCAGCATAGCGGTAGCTTGGCGAATCTCATTACGCAATGAACTGGCTTTATCTTGTAATTGCTGCAAGGTTTGCTGGGCTCTAGGTACCGAAGACTCCAGTGCTTTAAGCTGTTCTGTCACCGCTGCAGAGCGCGCTTGGGCTCGCGCCAGCTCTTGTTGTTTATCGGATAAGGCCCCTTGTAACAGCTCTACCTGCAGCTGCGCGGCTAACACCTGGTCCAGCAGCACACTCAGATTATTCGGCCCTGCTTGGGTATCGGTTTCGCCATTTTTGGCGAGCAATACCAATAACACCACCGCCCCAAAGGCGCAGGAGATAATATCTAAAAAAGCCAGATTAAAAATCTCGACGGGGGCTCGTTTAATTCGACGCATTAGGGCCACTCCGCAGCAGGGGCTAAAAAGGTACCACCGGTTACCTGTGTCCAACTCCAATACATCGCCGAGGCATAAGGATCGCCTTCCAGCGGTAATAAAATTACGTTAACCCGCAGTCCCTGCCCTGCGCGCTTCACGGTTTCGAGCAGTAACTCTTGCCGACACTGTGACGAGATGGTTTTTCTGCTGGTTAACAGGCCACGACAACGTGCGCCCAAGCCATCGCCTAAGGTGGGTAAGCCATCGGTAATGATATACACGTCGGTAACGTTAGGATGTACCTCACGCAGTTTCTGTATACCGATTTGTAAGTTAGTCCCACCACTTGGTACCAACTTGCCAATATCGCGCACAATGGCATTCATAGAATCGCTAACCTGTGGTGAGCTGGCAGGGCGATTGCCTAGCATAATGGCATCTTCTGAAAAAGCGACAAGGGTAACCTTAGCATTTTGCGGCGCACGGGCAAGCAACCATTGAGCGGTTCGCCGAGTTCGCTGCCATTTAGGCTGCGTGATTTTTTGATTGTCGGGTAATGCCATAAACCGAAGAATTTCCAGTAAATTATCGCCCATCATCGAAGCCGATTTATCCAGTAAAATGCCAATTTCCCGCCCTTCTACTTTTAATCCGGTAATGTAGTTTTGTTGGCCGCTACCACTTAACTGCACATTGGCATCGGGCACCGGTAAACTGGCAATGGCGGCTAATTGCTTTTCTAAATCGGCCACGACCGCCAGCTCAGTAGAAACTTGTTGTAACAACTTACTTTGGGTACTGCTGGTATCGGCTTGCGAGCTACGGGACTCTTGCTGGGTGCTAGATTCCATAGCAATTTTCTCATTTATCTCATCAATCGACTTTTGTAATTGCTCACGCTGGCGCGCCGCAGCATTTAACTCCTGCTGTAGCTTGTTGCTTTCCTCTGTAGGCTCGGGTTGATAGGCATGAAAATCGACCAGAATAAAAATCAGAATAATAGCCCCTAAGCCACAGGCCATCACATCCAAAAAGGACATGTTAAAACCATCTTCAGAGCGGCGTTTTAAGCGCATATCGGCAGTTAATTATGTAAATGCGCCAGCAGATGCTTTTCGCATGACTGCTGGGTATTCAGCACCATAGTATCTTGGCGACTGGTTAAAAGATGCATAAAGAACATCAGGATCAGCGAGATAAACAAGGCCACCAAGGTCGAGTTAAAAGCCACGCCAAGTGAGGCTGTCATGCCAGCGATATCGCCTGCTAAGGCCTGATCAGCTTGCGCTAAGGCTTGGCCAATACCGCGTACTGTACCCACAAAGCCGATACTCGGAATAGCCCAAATAATATAGCGAACCATGTTATTGCCACTTTCTAGCTGGGCGGCAACACTATCAACCGATGAGGCAATCGCATCGGCCGCATGCTGCACATTTTGGGTATTTTTAAACCGACGAATACAATTAATCCACGTTGCCATGGCAGGGTTTTCTTTGTATTTGGAGGCTTCTAAATCCGCCAGTGCTTGCTCGACATCTAAAGGCTGACTTTTATCATACCCCTCAAGAAAATCTCGGGTATACAGCGTTTCTTCATCTAATAAACGCCACAGTTTATAGCCCATTAAAAATAAGCAAAAAATCAGCAAGGTGATGCAAATCTGCTGCTCCATATCTTTTATAATCACCCAAATAGAAAACAGGCTGCTACTGCCTGCTGTTGCCACGACAGCACTGGCGGCAGGCCGAATAACCCCCTCATAAAAAAGATGCACTAGGGTAAAACTGGCTACTAACACCAACAAGCTGGTGAGTAAGCTGGGATTCATGGCCGCAGTATTTTTGTTACGCATTGCGCTATTCTCGTGGTTAAATATTAATCGGAAAATCTTGAGGCGCATCAAGCGACACAAAATAGGCGGCTGCCGATCCCGTCAGCACTAATAAGATAAGCGCAATAAGCACACCTTTTTTTTTCATTAGCTTCGTCTCCTACCTTATCTCAACCGTGGTTAATTTCGGTTCAAGTTCAATCAACTTCAACGTCGTTTTGTAACGCAGCAACGGCTATCTCAGCTGCCTGCCAACAACAAGCGATTACTGATAACGCGCGATCCGAAAGCCAATATCGTCTGCCGCGGCCGTACCCTCAGCGCGGATACTGGCACGTAATTCTTTAAAACGCCCCGATTTAAAGGAAGCACCTTTTACCACGTGTGCTTGCCCTCTGGGCACCCCCAGATAATCTCGCTGGACTTTATCGGTGTTGGGCACCTGTAACGCATAATAATCATGCACCCATTCCCGGACATTGCCATCTAAATCGAAAAAGCCGGCACGATCGGCTTTAAAACTGCCTACGGGCGCCTTACCTGCAAAACCATCATCATAATCGCGGAACACAAAGGTCTGTTGCCCTTGTAAGGCTTTATCGGCAAAGTTGCCTTGTTTGGCACGTAACCGCTCCTCATTGCCCCAAACATAAGTCGTTCTGGCCGCACGACGAATATGTTTAGCAATAAACTCCCATTCGGCTTCTGTTAGTAAACGATAACCTTGGCTCTGCTCGATGATCCCCCGCAACTGATCGCCTTGCAGCAGATAAAACGGCTGCAACCCTTCCTGCTCACTTAACCAATTACAGAATTTTACGGCATCCAACCAAGTAACTTGGGTAACTGGTAAGGTTGAAGTGGTCGCGGCACCACGAAAAACGCCATATTGAGCTTCGGTAATTTCGTGCGCCGACACCCAAATATTACGGCTAAAATCCACTTGGATTGGATGCTCATTCCGGCCACGATCCGTTTCATTTGGTGGTGACCCCATGGTAAAGGCTCGCGGTTGCACCGCAATAAACTGAATCCCTAGCGTTTCAGCAAATAGCGGTTTGCCTTCGCGGCGTCTGGCGGCAAATTCACTGAGTAGCTCCGCTGTCACACGTTGTGGTTGCCGCGAACTAGGCGTTATAGTGCGTTTAATGGTGCGATAACCTGCTTTTCGAAACTCTACTTGCTGCGATACGGCCGCTAAGTTCAAGGTTAAAGGAGTTGTCCCTTGCTGCTGGCCGTTAATAAAGATTTCCGCGACTTCATTTGCGGTAAATTGTACCTGGCCTAGCTCCGCTTTTAAGGAGAACTCGAGGGTGCGCTGCTCAGCGGCTTGTAACTTCACACTTTGCGTTTGTGCTAAAAAACCTGGTTTTTCATAGCGCACCGTGTGGGTTTTGCCGGCATCGATACTGACAGGGCTTTGCGCCGGCGTACCATTCACTAGTAAGATGCCATCCGCAGGGGTTGCCTGTATTGTAAGTTTCGCTTGCACAGGCCGTAAAAAGTAATCACGTTGCTGATCTGGCTGACGATAGGTAAGGTTAATCGTCTCTTGCAAGGGTTCATAACCGTCTAAAGTCAGCGATAGCTGATATTCACCACCGGGTTTCGCAATGCTAAGTGGGGCAGCACCCACTTGCTCGCCATTAAGATAAATCGTTGCGCCGCTGGGGCGTGATGAAATCGCTAATTGCCCAGCAACTGGCGTTAAACTTAGTGTTTGATTAACCTCATCAGCCGCGGCGAGCGTTAAGGTTAACTCTGCCGGTTGGTAAGCAGGATGCTCAGCCCTAAACTGATAAGAACCGGGTGCGAAACTGTCTGTAAAGTTAGCCGTTTGCCTTACTAATTCACCATTTACAAACCAACTAACCTGCTCAGAAGCCGGCTGTGTTTGCAGCGCAACCTTAGCAGGCATAGGGTCAAGCGTAATACTGATGTTACTGGTTGTACCTTGTTGTATTAATATAGTTTTTGCCGCGAATTTGTCGGCACTGACTTCAATCGTGGCCGCGTGGCCAAATAAATACAGCTTATCTTGCAGAAAAAAGCCTGCACCAGAACGCACGGCAAATTGCTGAGTTTTGGCAGCTTCAGCAGGCAACACCTGTACCGTAAAGCCTTTTAATAAAAATAACCAACTAAGATACAGCGCGAGTAATAGCGCGCCAACCGCTACCGCACTTAGCACAACCCATTTGCGTTTGCGTTGTTCTTGGTTGATAGCTTCATCAATACGACTCACAATACACTCCTGTTAAATACGAACCTGACATTGCAACCTTACCTGAACAGGCTCTGAGGTCGCAGGTACGGTAACCTGAATCAGCTCTGTGCGGTAACCTTTACAGGCCCCTTCAAACTGATAGTCACCGGGGGGCAGTTGAATCGTTTTATCTGTCACTGCGCCAACATTACCCACGCCAAGTACACGAATAGCGGTTTTATTGTCACTTAAGATCCGAACCGCAACCGGTTGTTGTTTGCTGGCTAATAACTGGCGAAGCTGGGCGCTTAGCGTCGCTAATTTGGGACTTAGCGAACCAAGCATCTGCGCATCAGCCAGCGCACTTTGGGCTTGTTGTTGAATATTAGCATCGGTTAAACGCGCGGGTTGTTGTAGAAAACGGCTTAGTTGCTGCTCGGCGGCGACAATACGCTCGGCTTGTTGCATATGCTGCTGTAATTCAACATTATCGGGCGCGGCACCGAGGGCTTTACTGGCAAGTAACTGCACCGTGGACCATTCATCCGCTTGGGTAAAAACTGAGATTTGTGTTAATGCCTCGCTGACAGCCTCCGCCTGTTCGGCTTGCGCTAATTGTTGTTGTAACGCCCGCAATTCTGGTCGGTTTGCCGCTAGCCGCTGGGCTCTGCTTAACGCCTGACGCGCGGCAGCATAATCTTGTTTCTCCAGCGCGGCCCGCGCAGCTACGATAGCATTAGCAAACGCCTGTTGCTGCTGTTGGTTGCTAAGCTGCGATAAACGTGCCGCCGCCGCTTGATGAGCAGAGTCTAATGCTAAGATCTGCTCCAGCAAGGCTTGTTCTTTCGCTGGGTTATTTTCTAACTCGGCTACCCGCGCTTGTTGCCATAACGGCTGTACTTTTTCGGCTACAGCTAAACGCTGCTGCAGTTGTAATGCCGGCACAAAGTCGGGGTTAAGCGCTAAACTTTCAGTATTGTGCAACTTGGCTTGCTGCAGATTACCTTGGGCAAAAGCGCTGCTCGCGGCGCTATGCGCCTGCGCTAAAGCTTGCGCGAAGTCTTGTTGATAAGCCTGCGCTTGTTGCAGGATTGCAGGCAGTAAAGCTGCGGCGGCCGCATAGTCCTGTTCACCGTAGCGCTGATAAGCCAAAGCGATTTGTTGCTGTAACTGGCCTAACCGCTCGGCTTGCCACCGACTTAATAAGGGATCCGCCGCGAGTTGCTCAAGCTGCTGCCGCGTTTCGGATAAACGCTGCTGTAAATCGGCTCGGGCATTGCTATCAAAGGTATTGCTTAGGGCCGCTGGCGGCTCAGGCATAACGACTGTCTGCGCGGCACTTTCTGACTCAGAAACACTAGCAGACTCAGTGACACTAGCAGATTGGGCGGCAGGCGGCTTTGTCGCAAAGTGTTTGCCAAGCACCAACAAGAGTGCCAATAGCAGTGCACTTAGCAGAATGGCAACAAGCACTTTAATTACACGCGACTTTTTGGCTTGTTGCGCATGCAGTATTTGATCATCTAATGAGGCCAAGCTTGGCTCCTTGCAAGGCTGTCGATTTATAGCTGCGTATCAGGCGTCGCTTCTAATTGATAAATCTGCAGCAAACGCTGTCTCAGTTGCGTGTACTGCTCCAGCGCAGTCCCTTGTAGCTCTATGGTTTGATCATTCAGCTCAACCACTTGTGGCGTCACTTTAATATCCAAGTTTTGGCCCATTTCACTTAACACATCACGCTGCGCACTTAATTGATGGTTGGTCTCAATGGCTTTAGATAAACTAAATACCGCAGCGGTACCGGCGGCAATAGCGCCTATCTCACCGGCTTTTGAATTTGAGTTTTTCGCAAGCATAATACCTAACACAGCGCCACCCGCAGCAACTAACTGCTGAGCAGTTCGTTCAGCTTTTTTCTTACGAATATCGGTGGCTATCGCTAAGGTTTCACGTTGATATTTCAGATAGGCTTCACTGGTTTCAGCGTAAAAGGCCTCGTAACTGTCTTGTAGCGTGTCGACAAACTGCTCATCTTTGTTTTGCAGTAAACGCACCCGTTGCAGCATGGCATCGTGTTCTGCTGGCGCACCCGTTAACTGAAACACCGTTTGACGCGAACCAAAGCCCTTGCGCTTTGAAGTCAGATACCGGCTAAAAGCTTCTGGGCTATACATGGCGGCATAGCGCAGATCAGAGACCTGTTGAATCGCTTTTTTCTCGCTCTCAGATTTTTTAATGAGTAAGTCATAAACATAGGCTGCGATATCATTAAAAATGGGCGCATAGGGGTTTTGATTTTTGCGCAGCGCATCGCGGTAAAAGGCTTGCCCAACCTGATGCTCAAAACTTTTTTCCCCCCAAATATCATTGGTCGCATCCATCACTCGCACACTGATTCTGACCGTTTCGGTGTCAGAGTAATTAATCTTACCTAACACATACACATCGGCAGAAACTGAGGCGTCAGGCGTGACATTAATCGCACCAAAGGCTTTAGTCGCGGCCAAGGCTTTTTTGGTATCAATGGCAAAACGATTCGCTTCTAAACGTCTGACCTGTGGCCAAATATCTTCTTCGGCCACTTTTTTGTCATCAATATTGCCACGAGAGTCGAGCGGAATACCAGGATCAAACACCGGAATAGCAACATCCAAAAAGATGTTTGAGTTATACGGAAACGCTCTTTTCACCGTCCCTGCAGCAGTGTTGGTAGAAGGGCCTGTCATCGCAGGTCCAACCGAGCTTACCTGCGTTTGCGTAGTTTGACAGCCGGTTAAAAGTAACACAACAAAACCTAGTAACGACGCTTGCCATTTATTGTTAGAGGGTAAGAAACTAAAACTCACCATACTGATCTCCCTATTCATTATACGTTGACTGTGATATGCAATGTGAAAGCGTTTTGATTAAGCTTTACAACCATATTGTTCCATCAAACCTCGAAAATGCGTTTTCTCAGTCTCTGTGGTTGCGGCAGCAAGACCTTGTTTGATGGTATCACACACCGCTGAACTGCCTTGCTGCCCCTGGCCTTTTACGGTAGGTTTTGAGGTTGCACTGATCTGTTCTTGTCCAGCTTGAGCATTTTGCGGCTGTTGGCTGTCGCTTTCGCCTAATCCGGTCGATTGCTGCGTGGTCACTGTCGCATCCGCGGTTGGTGATGCGCCAGCACCCGCGGCACTGATCCGCCCCGCTCCCGCGGTTACTGCCTCAGACATACATTTTTCATTGTTGTTCAGATTATCTGCAAAATCTTGTTCCATCTTTTGCACTAATTCTGCTTTCGTAAGGCTCTGGCTATCAATATCCTTAAAATCAATTAAGCTACAATCAGAAAAAGCCTTAGTACTGCTAGCCGGTTGACTAACAGGCGGTGTCGTAGTACTTGCTTGTTGCGTGTTTTGCTGGAGAGTAGTTTGTTGGGCGCAAGCAGGAAGCGTTAAAGCGCATAACATCAGACTAGCGCACCACATAGGCATTATCGTTGTTGCTTTCAAGCGCATAAAAACTCCAAAGACTTAAGCAGACCTGCAACAAAAACTGCTGCAGGTTGAAGGTTATTGGCTCTATCTTAGAGTTTTTTTTTACGTTTGGCTAATCGCAGATTTTGCTTAAGTTAAGGTTGCTGCAGATTTATACGATAGTCTGCAAAACCCGTGGCTAAAGGTTCTAACTTAGTCATAGGCCAAAACTGCTGCGTTGTCACAAAATTCTCGGCAATGCTGGAGTCTTGCGTTTGCAAGCGGATATCCAGTGCTACCGGACTTTGCAGTGGTAACAACTGCCAGTTGTGATCTGCCGCGGGGTTTACCGCAGCAAGATAGCGCTGCGTTGCTGCATCATACTGAGATTGCTGGCTAATAAACTGCACCAAGGCTTCGCGGTTAGTGTCTGGCGCTTCCAGAACCACCTTATCGCTGCCGGTGCCCGCAAATAATCCGGTATAGGCACGGTAGTTGTTAGTGGCAACGATAAATTGTAGCGCGGCAAAGTCATCCCCCGTATAGGTTTTACCCTCGACATCGGTATAACTGAGATTAACAATGCGCGAGGCAGTGGCATTAACCAACTCACAGCGCTGATTAAATTTGGCCGGCTGACTGACATCGATTTGATAACGGACACCATCAAGCACATCAAAATTATAGGTTTGATGCTGGGTATTAATCAGTTGCTGTGGAGCGCTGCTGGTCAGGTCAATTTGGTTAAACTGATTTGCCGAGCACTCCAGCCAATCTTTTACTTCTGCACCACTGGCTTTTACCGCCACTAAGGTATTAGGAAATAAATACAAATCGGCGGCATTACGGAAACTAAGCTCTCCCTTTGCCACTTGGACATATTGGTTAGCATCGCTGCTATTGCGACGACCGCCGCCGGCTTTAAACGGGGCTGCCGCAGATAAAATAGGATACTGCTGTAATTCAGGTGGTAAAATTGCAGCAAGGCGGGCGCGCTGGGCATCAGCAACAATCTGCACGGTCGGATCATCCTGTACCTGCGCTAAAAAACTGTACATATCAGTAGCAGCAACGCCAATGGTGCGCTGCATAAATGCCATAGTACCTTGATGTCCCTCGGCAATGGCGGCGACAATCTTTGGATCGGCTGCAACTAATGACTGATTCTGCTGGTTATCAAACACCGGTAATACCTTAGCTGCTGCCTCCTGCACCTGCCAAGCATTGCCCTTGCGTTGCAAGGTAAAATCTACCACGCCCAAATGATCTCCCCAGCGGCCGGGTAATACCGTTGGAATACCATTAATCAGCCCGCGTTGCAGATCGGTATTAGGCAGATCTTGATAGCGAGCATGTGGAAACACCGAGTGACTATGGCCAGACAGTACAGCGTTAACACCCGGTACTCGCGTCAGGGCATAGGCTAAATGCTCAGCTTGCGGATCGGGTGTGTCAGTGACTTGGCCTAAACCAGAATGCGACAGCACGATCACCACATCAGCCCCTTCAGCTTTCATTTGCGGTATCAGTTGCTGCGCAGTTTCTAAGATACTCGCCACCGTGACCTTACCGGCTAAATGTTGCTTATCCCATTGCATAATTTGCGGCGGTACAAAGCCGATATAGCCAATGTTAAGCATGTGGCGTTGCCCAGCCTCATCCAGTACTTCGGTGGCTTTAATTAAGTATGGAGGGTAAAGCGTTTCGCCTTGTTTTACTCCGGCACGGCAGTCATCGACGGCACAATAGACATTCGCGATAGTATAGGGAAAATTAGCACCGGCTACGGTGCGATATAAAAAATCTAAGCCAAAATTAAACTCGTGGTTTCCTAAGGTGGCAGCAGCATAATCTAGGGTATTCATGGCCTGCATCAGCGGATGCACTTCGCCCTCGGCCAAACCTTTATAGGCCACATAATCACCCAAGGGCCCGCCCTGAATAAGATCGCCATTATCGACTAGCACGGTATTTTTCACTTCAGCACGCGCTTTGGCAATGAGGCTCGCCGTGCGGGCCAATCCCATAGTGGCGTCTGTGGTGTCAGTATAATAGTTATAATCCATGATATTCGCATGGAGATCTGAGGTCTCTAACACTCTTAACTGAACCGTTATTGTGCTCTCTTCTGAAGCTTTGGAGCACGCCGTGAGGCCGGTAACTATCGCCAAACACAGTATGGAAATACGGCTGCGACTCAGTTTCAATAAACGCATAAATAACCCTTAATATCGGCGTACAAGATACTGATTAAAGCATTTGAGCAAAATACTTAATCTGCTTTGATTTAATTAACGCGACATTGCGCTAACAGTACATTGAGAAAATTTTGCTTTAATTTAAGGTATGTTGGGTATTATTTCATTAAAATGCGCCAAACTAGCATACATCTTGCGGTAAACCTTACCCTCCCTACCAATACGAACTTAGCCACCCAGCAGCAAAACAAGCTAACATTTATGATTTAAAATGCTATATTCTTGCCATTACATGAATTTTAATCATATACCTTAACGCAGAGCGGCCCTATGTTAGAAAAAATCCATCTTTGTATTCTGCGCGAAATTGCCGACAAAGGTTCCTTAACCGCTGCCGCTGACAGTCTGCATTTAACCCAATCCGCGCTTAGCCACAGTATAAAAAAACTCGAGCAACTGGCGAATGTCAGTTTATGGGTCAAAGATGGCCGCAATATTAAATTAACCCAGGCGGGTGACTATTTATTAGCGCAGGCGAATCGAATAATACCCCAATTTGAACGCATGGAAGACACCTTGCGCCAGTTTGCCGCAAATGAAAAAGGCGCTTTGCATATTGGTATGGAGTGTCACCCTTGCTATCAGTGGCTACTTAGAATCGTCAGCCCCTTTTTAGCAACCTCGCCTGGCGTAGATATCGATGTTAAACAAAAATTTCAGTTTGGCGGTATGGCCGCGCTGTTTAACTACGATATTGATCTCTTGATCACTCCAGATCCGATCCAAAAAGACAGCATCCAGTTTGAAGCAGTCTTCCCCTACGAACAGGTGTTGATTGTCAGTACCCAAAGTAAACTGAGCAAATTAAGCAAGGTGCTGCCAAACCAGCTTAGCGATCAAACCTTACTAACCTACCCCGTTGATCTGGCCAGATTAGACATCTTTCAGCAGTTTTTGTTACCGGCACAATGTTTGCCGCAAAAACATAAAACCCTAGAAGATACCGATATTATTCTGCAAATGGTGGCCGCTAACCGTGGTGTGGCAGCCCTGCCAAAATGGTTAGCGTTAGAGTATGCCAAAACACTGCCGATTGTCGCCATTAGGCTTGGTCAGGAAGGCATTCACAAGCATATTCACGTGGGGTATCGCAAACACGAGCAGCACAATAAACATATTGAAACCTTTATTGCGCTGGCAAAACAGATTCACGTTACGACTTAACGCGATAACTTCTCCAGTACCGCGGAGGTGGCTTTTAACCCCACTGCAGTCGCACCGCCAATAAGGTAGATCGCGTCGTTTAGGCTTACGGCACCTAAACCATGCCGTGGTAGTGGCATATACCCTTGCTGTTGCCAGCTATCAGTTGGCGGATCATAACGCCACACTTGGCTATAGACACCGCCTCCCTCATTAAAATACTCGCCACCAAAGACCCAGATCTGCTTATCTAACACCGCGGCAGCCAAACCGCCTTGGGCTTGCGGCATGGGCGCAAGCGCTTGCCAAACACCGGTTGTGAGATCGAAGCGTTGCAAGACAGCTAAATTTCCGCCATTAACCTGACGGCCGCCGATCAGATAAAACTGCGCGTTTAGGGCAACCGCTGTAGCGCTATTAAACGCTTGCGCTACCGCAGCGGCCTCTGTTACCTGCAAGGTTTGCGGCTCAAAGATCCAATGCCAGTTAACATCCTGCTGATCACGCCACTGCGCATTTTCATCTCCCTGCGGCGAACGCCCAGATACCAAATGCACTTTATCTTGCAGCACGGCTGCGGTTGTTTCGGTTAACGGCTGTGGCAAGGATGCGATCTTGCGCCAGCTATGGCTTTGCTCATCCAGTAATAACACATCACTGCTGGCACTCCAGCGCCCACCGTTCGCGACCACAAAGCCACCAAATAAGAATAACTGCTCTTGTACTGAGACCAAATAAGCATGATGCCGCGCTTCTGGTAAGGCAGGCCCCAAAGCCCAGCTGTTGGTGGCGGGATCGTAGATCTGCACTAAGTCGGTCATTTGTTGCTCGCTTAGCGGCAAATCATCACTTAATCCTCCCGCAACATAGATTTTGCCTTGATGCACAGCAGGATAAATCTCTTGGACAGCCTGTGGCATGGCTGCCAAAGTGTGCCACTGCTTAGCTATACCAAAGGGACTTACTACCAAAAGCAGTATCGTTACAAAACATCTCACCATCCGCGTTCTCCTAAAGAACATCTTTAAAATAGATACCGCAAAAATATCTGCTATCGCCCGCTTTAAAGGCTTCGTCGTGCTGCATAATTACTATAAAATGCGCCACCTTATTTTGCCGGCCTTTGTGCATGTCTGACGTTAACACGCTTTACACCGATTTATCTGGCTATTACGACCTGATGTGTTGTGATATCAACTATCAGGCACAAAGCCAAATGGCCATTCGCTTACACCAGCTGTTTGGTAACGGTGGTAAAGCACACTTGGATCTGGCTTGCGGGACTGGGCCACATATTCAGCATTTTTTAGCAGCAGATTATCAATGCAGCGGCTTAGATTTAAATTTACCGATGCTAAGGCTGGCAGAGCAGCGCTGTCCAGCCGCTAACTTTATGCAAGCGAATATGTGTGAATTTACGCTCCCCAAGGCCGTAGATATCATTACCTGCTTTTTATATTCCATCCACTACACGGCACAGCTTAGCGCATTAGCCCAATGTATTGCTCAAGTCTATCAAGCACTGACGCCAGGGGGCATGTTTTGTTTTAATGCGGTGGATAAAACTAAAATCGCTAACACCAGCGTGGTGAGTCACAGCACGCGGCACGCAGACAGCAAGTTCGATTTTAGCTCGGCTTGGTATTACCGTGGCGAAGGCGAGCAACAAGCCTTAAAACTACGCATTACCAAAACTACCGCGCAACTTACGCAAACTTGGCAAGATGAGCATACGATGGTGGCGGTAAGTTTCGATCAACTGGAGAGCCTGTTAACACCCTATTTTGACGTGCATCGGCTAGCGCATGACTACGAAGCTATTCAGCCTTGGCAGCAAGATCAAGGCAATGCGCTGTTCGTTTGTATCAAAAAAACCTAACTGAGCTGGTTTTTGTAACTAGATCACTTTTTCTTAAAAAATATAAAACTGATCCTTTTTTGTACTGCTGTCGTTCTTACAAGGGCTTAATTCAGGCAACTTAAAAAGGAATCATGATGAAACTTACTACTATTATCACCTCTGCACTTTTCGCTTCTGTGCTATCAGTTAGTGCTTATGCCCATAATCATAAAGCCAAAGCAGACATTGTTGATACCGCTGTTGCTGCCGGTAGCTTCACGACCTTAGTCACTGCAGTACAAGCAGCAGACTTGGTTGAGACGTTAAAAGGTGCGGGTCCTTTCACGGTATTTGCACCCAATGACGCTGCTTTTGCCAAAATCCCTGCAGCGGATTTAAATGCCTTAGTTGCCGATAAAGCAGCATTAACCAATGTGTTAACTTACCATGTGGTGGCCGGTAAAGTAATGGCAGCCGATGTAGTAAAGCTGACTTCAGCAACCACAGTACAAGGCCAAGATTTAACAATTGAAGTCAAATACGGCAAGGTCTTTGTCAATGGCGCCGAAGTGATTGCCACTGATATTGAAACCAGTAATGGCGTGATTCATGTTATCGATACAGTAGTATTACCAAAAAGCTAATTGGTATTTTCTGTAACATTACCGATTAAAAGGATGCGGATACCGTACTCAGTATTCGCATTCTTTTGATGAAGCATAAGACAGCATAACCATTCAAATCACTTAGCGGCAACGGCTTAGCTCATTTTTCTTGAACAACGAAATATTTTAATACCAGTTCTTTTAATAAAATTAGCAATAACACAAACAACCAATACCCGAAAAAAATAGCATCAGCATCTATGTAGCGAAAGGAAGTCCCTGTGCTGGCTATTGGCGGTATGCTCATGAGAATTGTGCAAAGTGCTTTTTGTTGAAAACGCCATCCAACAAATAGGGCTAAAAATAAATAACCTGCCAGAGCTGTACCCCAAACTATACTTAGCAAAGTAATAGCACTGAGTTCTAATGGACCGACAGCAAAAGCCAATACCAACAATGTGGTGACAACTAAAAAAAACCAAAATGCTGCATCAATAGCCGCGGCAACATCGCTTTTGGTTACGAATTGCTTGCTCATAACGCCTCAGATAAACCAATGATTTATTTAATATTAATCAAAAACTTATACATCAGCACTTTCCTACAAGCAATTAATTTTTACAAAACAGCTACAGATTTATTAAGCAGACTAACTATTTTACGGTTCAAAAGAACTCTGTAAACTGAGTAGAGACTTCCTCATACAACAAAAACAGCGCTGAGCCAATTAATAAAAATGATGCTAGCCTGTTGATATATAACTTTAATTGATACATTTTTTGGGTATGCCTCACCCAGACACCCAACCTTAAAATAAACTGATAAACCGGTAAACTCACCAAGGTAAAAATGCCGGCTAATAGCACACAATAATAAGCGGGATGCCACTCTGCTTGCGCAGGTATCAGCGTGTTAGCAGAAATAGCGACTGCCCAGCCCTTTACATTTAACCATTGAAATAATTCAGCTTCATGGTAAGTCATCGGCTTGTCATGGGCTATATAACGCTTATCAGCAGCGTGTAACACCTGTAACACATACCAAATTAAAAAAATGATGGCCGCGATATGCGCAATGACCGCAACATAAGGCAACCACATACCCAGATTAGTAATGCCGATGCCAACCAATAGAATTTTTAATGGATAAGCAAAGCAGATCCCGTAATAGTGAGGTAGGCTGCGCCTAACGCCAAAATTCATGCCCGACAAAAACAGCATGATGTTATTCGGTCCAGGACTTAAACAAGCAGAAAATGAAAAAAGCGTGGCAATGATAATCCATTCCAACATAGGGTATATCCAAAAAACCGTTTCTGATAATACAGCCATGCAGTCGCGAAGCGACAATAACGGTCAATACCATAACATTGTTTTAGGTAAGATCTGGGTGAAGAATTTATGAACCACCTAAGCTAGGTCAAATTAATAGGTGAAAAAAGACAATAATGTATAATGAGCGCTACTAGGCCAATCAATAAAACTTTTAGCCATTATTCTGCGTATTAAAGGCTTTTACTAACAGAAAGTGATTATGAATACCACAGCTCAAAAAGACGTTATTGTGATTACTGGCGCCGGTCAGCGCGTTGGTTTGTATTGTGCGAGTCAACTGCTTAAGCAAGATTATCAGGTGGTAGTCAGTTACCGAAAACACTCGCCGGGTATCGCCGCACTGCAAGAGGCGGGTGCGCATTGTATTAAAGCTGACTTTAGCTCGTTGGCCGATATGGCCGGCTTTGTTGAAGCCTTAGCGGTATATCCTACCCTACGTGCCATCATCCATAACGCATCCAGCTGGCAGGCAGATTTACCTTTAGCCCCTGCCGCCACTTCGACCAATCTGTTAAGTCAATTAACACAAGATGCCGCGGTATTTGATGCCATGCAACATATTCATGCTCGGGCACCCTATCTATTAAATCGCGCGTTGTTACCACAACTCAACGGCAGTCCAACGGCAGATATTATTCACCTAACCGACTTTGTCGCTGCCGTTGGCAGCAGTAAGCACCAAGCCTATGCCGCATCGAAAGCTGCGCTGGAAAATCTGACATTGTCACTTTCGCGCAAACTCGCCCCCCAAATTAAAGTCAATGCCATTGCGCCAGCGCTATTAATGTTTAATGAAGGTGACGATGCGGCTTATCGGGAAAAGGCGCTGGCAAAATCGCTGATGGCGATTGAACCTGGTCCGGATGAAGTGTGGCAAAGCATTTTGTATTTACTGAACAGCCGTTATATTACCGGCCGCATTTTGGCACTGGATGGGGGTAGGCACTTAAACTTGCCTTAACTGGGTTATCAATATTTGCGGCATCACCGGTAGCGATGAAATGATGCCGCAAAAGCAACGTGAAATAAATAAGCGGCGAAAGCTAAACTTGCTTGCTTTGCCGTAACTGAGCAAGTAAGTACAGGCTAAGCGCCAGTAAACTTAGCGGTAACAAGGTAAAATAAAACGCCGTTTGGCCGCTAAATTTGGCAAAAGTATAACCGGTAATAATAGAGCCTGTGGTGCCACCTAAGGCTGAAAACACTACAATTAAACCGGTCATAGCCGCATGTTTAGCTTTAGGTAAGGCATTCAAAATAACGGAGTTAATTACCGGATAAACCGGTGCCATAAATAAACCAATCAGCGGAAATAAATAGGCCGCTAAAGGTGCATTAAACAACGTTAAGGATTCCGCTAGTTGAATATCCCGCGTTAGCGGTAAAGTTAAAACAATTAACAGCGCCATCCCAGCTAAGCAAATATTGAGCAGCAAATACCAACTAAGATACTTAAGCACCACGCCAGCTAATAAGCGGCCCAGTGCCAGACTTGCAGCAAAAATACTGGTTAATTGCACACTTAACTGATTCGGCAGCCCCAAGACCTCGTTATTGAAAGTAGGTAACCAACTGCCTATGCCCTGCTCCATTAACACATATAAAAACGCAGAGAGTACAAACACAAATACCAGTGGTCGATACACTAATTGCAGCATCTCTAGAAAGTCGGCAGCAGCATGTTTCGCCGGCGCCAGCGTTAATACCGGAAATGGCGTGCTTATTAACAATAGCAAGTTAACCCCAGCTAACCCCGCCAGCCACCAATACACCTGCAACCAGCTATCCGATGCCGGATTAAGCGGATCCATAAAGTAAGCAAAAAACCAGTAACCGCTTAATACGCCCAACATAAAAAAACCTTCAATGGTATTTAGTAAGGACGCATGCTCTGCCTGATTTTGGGTAATCACGCCAATGCTGGCATAAACCGATACTTTTACGAGAGCAAAACTGACACCTACTAATAAAAACAATAATTTGGTAGTCCAGAATGAGGGTAACACTGGCATCAATAAGCAACCTAATAACAGTAAGCTGACGCCAATTAGCATGGCATTTTTGTAGCCCAAACGGGGTAACCAAGCCGCAATCAAAAATGAAACCACCGCAATCGGAATATCTTTAAAGCCTTCCAACACGCTGGCAGCTTCTTTGGTTATTTGATAGGTGTGAATTACTTGTAAGATCACTGTCCCTACGCTGTTTAGCAAGATCGCAAAAACAAAATAGGTCAGGATTAAACTTAACTTAATACGAAATATGGCCATAGTTGTTTGCTCTTATCGTTGTTGGCGCTTGTTGTTTGTCTAACCACAGCCCTGTCTTTACTGCGGCTTTTTTCAGCACTTGTCAATGCACTATACACCGAGCAATAATATAATTGCAATCGATTGCAATTAACAAAATAATCATTGTATAGTGTTTATCAGAAACTAAAATCCGCAAACCGACAGGTGAGTCTATGACAGCGACATCCTCTTCTGCCACGCCACAGATTCTGGCACTGGCCCCTTGGCAACTGCCCGATCTGGACTATCAGCCAGCGCACTATATGTTAAAAGAAACTTTACTCAGTATAGGTAATGGTTATTTAGGCAGCCGGGGCAGCTTTGAGGAAGGTGCCCCAGTTGGCGTCAGCCATTGTGAAGGGACTTACCTAAACGGTGTTTTTAGTAGTGAGCCTATTGCTTATGGCGAGAGCGCCCATGCTTTTGCAGAAAATAACCACAAAATGCTGCAAGTGGCCAATGGCAAAGTGCTGAAATTAGAATTAGACGGTGAAAGCGTTGATATTCACGGTGCCATTTCTCATCAGCGACAACTGGATATGCACCAAGGCGTACTGCAGCGCGACTGGCTCTGGCAAAGTCAAAGCGGTAAGCAACTAAAAATACACAGTAAACGCTTTGTATCGCAACAGCATGCCAATTTACTGGCCATTGAGCTAACGATTACCGCGGTGAATTTTACTGGCCCCTTAGATCTTTATAGTGCACTGGATGCGCGTTACCCCGGCTACCATAAAGCAGGAGATCCGCGGGTGGGCGAGATGTCCATTGCCGATACCTTAAGTTTGGTGCAACAGCAGCTGAGCCACAACGGCGGGCAGATGCTGCACAGTGCTAAAGGCAGTGGCACCTTGGTTGCGGCCATTTGGCAAGACATACTGCCGCCAGATGCACGCTGTCTTACCACAAGTGAACAAGCCGCTAACCTGTTACAGCAACACTATCAACTGCAACTTGTCGCAGGTAAGTCGCAACAGCTACATAAATTTGTGATTTATTGCCATGCAGCCGCAACCGCTGAGTATAACAGCGTCACACAGCAGGCGGCATCTCTTTTAAACCAGGCTTGCAGCACTGGGTTTGCCATCTTACTTACCGAGCAACAACACTGGTGGCACAACTTCTGGCAAGGTGCAGATGTTAGCATCGATGGCGATTTGGCCATGCAACAAGGGATCCGCTTTAACCTGTTTAGCCTAGCACAGTCAGCCGGCCGCAATGGTCAAAGTAATATTGCCGCTAAAGGCTTAACCGGCCCTGGTTACGATGGCCATTATTTTTGGGACACCGAAGTGTACGTGATCCCCGTGATGAGCTTATTACAACCTGAACTGGCC